>NZ_RWIO01000041.1:0-53870 GCF_009764655.1 Pseudomonas sp. PB105 | reverse complement strand
CCACCGCGTTTTTTCAGAAAAACCAAGTTGCCTGGTTTTGGGGCTGCTGCGCAGCCCAGCGCGGGACAAGCCCGCTCACCACAGAGTTATGTATAAGCCTTTGAGAGTTGTGTAGATAGCTATGCTCATCGGGGGCAAGCCCCCTCCCACATTTGATTGCATTTCAGGCCAGGCATCATGGGTGGTTTGCAGGCCCGCATCACCCTCAGCCCAATAAATATCGGTTTCTACAGTAGGACGTTTCCGAATGTTACCGAGCGGCGCAGATGTGTAACCCCATGCCCAAACATGAGGCAAAGCGCTACGCCCGTGCCCCGAAAAACCCCATTCCAGACACGCCAATAAATAAGATTAAACGCCAGACTTGCCGTGCCAGAAGGGTTTGCGAATAATAGGCCCGCAATTTGCAGCGTCTACAGGTTTAATGTCTTTTGTCTCTGCATAAAATTCAGAGGCTGTCAATGAGCTGGAACCGCTTTCTCGGTGCTTCTGTAAATTGTTGTCGCATTGAGGAAATATCGGCTTCCGGCCTGTCGTTAGAATGCCGATCACTCGCTCGTCGTCGCCGTTGTTGAATTGGTGTAGGACGCAGCACCGCAATTCGGTTTCACCTTCGCCGCATCGTGGGCCATGGCTCATACTGCTGTTTTGCCCTATACCGATGGAGTCCCAAGATGAAGAAACTCGTGCTGTTGGGCGCCCTGGCGCTGTCCGTGCTGTCCATGCAGGCTTTCGCTGAAGGCAAGCCTCTGAAAATTGGTATCGAAGCGGCCTACCCTCCGTTTGCCTCGAAGGCGCCGGATGGCAGCATCGTCGGTTTTGACTACGACATCGGCAACGCCTTGTGCGAAGAGATGCAGGTCAAGTGCACGTGGGTCGAGCAAGAGTTCGACGGTCTGATCCCTGCGCTCAAAGTGCGCAAGATCGACGCGATCCTGTCGTCCATGTCCATCACTGACGACCGCAAGAAGTCTGTGGACTTCACCAACCGCTACTACCTGAGCCCGGCGCAGCTGGTGATGAAGCAAGGCACCACCGTCAGCGATAGCCTGGACGAACTGAAAGGCAAGAAGATCGGCGTGCAGCGCGGTTCGATCCACGACCGTTTCGCCAAGGAAGTCCTGGCGCCTAAAGGTGCAACCGTTGTGCCTTACAGCTCGCAGAACGAAATCTACCTGGACGTGGAAGCCGGTCGCCTCGACGGCACCGTGGCGGACGCTACCCTGTTGCAGGAAGGTTTCCTCGACACCCCTGCGGGCAAAGGCTACGCATTCGTAGGCCCACAGTTCACCGACGTTAAATACTTCGGCGAAGGCATCGGCATCGCGGTACGCAAGGGCGATAAGGAAAACTTGGAGCGCATCAACGCAGCCATTGCCGCGATCCGCGCCAACGGCAAGTACAAGGCTATCCAGGACAAGTACTTCAACTTCGACATTTACGGCCCTGACGCCAAGTAAATCGTCTTAGCTGTCTGTCTGAAATGGCGCAAGCAACAGAATTCCTGCGGTTTGCGCCATTTTTTCATCCCCCTTTTCGAGGACCTGAATCATGTTGAAAGGCTACGGGGCCGTCATCCTCGATGGCGCATGGTTGACGCTTCAGCTCGCCTTGTCGTCCATGGCCTTGGCCATTGTTCTGGGTCTGATCGGGGTCGCGTTACGCCTGTCGCCGGTGCGCTGGTTGGCCTGGCTGGGTGACTTGTATTCCACGGTGATCCGCGGGATCCCCGACCTGGTGCTGATCCTGCTGATTTTCTACGGCGGCCAGGACTTGCTCAACCGCGTCGCGCCGATGCTCGGCTATGACGACTATATCGACTTGAACCCCTTGGCCGCCGGTATCGGCACCCTGGGTTTCATCTTTGGCGCCTACCTCTCGGAAACCTTCCGTGGCGCCTTCATGGCCATTCCCAAGGGCCAGGCCGAAGCCGGGCTTGCGTATGGCATGAGCAGTTTCCAGGTGTTTTTCCGGGTGATGGTGCCGCAGATGATCCGGCTGGCGATCCCTGGTTTCACCAACAACTGGCTGGTCCTCACCAAGGCCACTGCGCTGATTTCGGTGGTGGGCCTGCAAGACATGATGTTCAAGGCCAAGCAGGCGGCAGATGCCACCCGCGAGCCTTTTACCTTCTTCCTCGCAGTGGCGGCGATGTACCTGGTGATCACCAGCGTGTCGTTGCTGGCCCTGCGCTATCTTGAGAAGCGCTACTCGGTAGGCGTAAGGGCGGCTGATCTATGATCTTCGACTACAACGTCATCTGGGAGGCCATGCCGCTGTACCTTGGCGGCCTGCTGACCACCCTGAAACTGCTCGCCATCTCGCTGTTCTTCGGCCTGCTTGCCGCCTTGCCCCTGGGCTTGATGCGTGTGTCCAAGCAACCGGTCGTCAACGGCGCGGCCTGGCTCTATACCTATGTGATCCGCGGCACGCCGATGCTGGTGCAACTGTTCCTGATCTACTACGGCCTGGCGCAGTTCGAAGCGGTACGCGAGAGCTTTATGTGGCCGCTGCTGTCCAGCGCGACCTTCTGCGCGTGCCTGGCCTTTGCGATCAACACCAGTGCCTACACCGCCGAGATCATTGCCGGCAGCCTCAAGGCCACGCCCAACGGTGAGATCGAAGCGGCCAAGGCCATGGGCATGTCGCGCTACAAGCTGTACCGCCGCATCCTGCTGCCGTCGGCCCTGCGCCGCGCGCTGCCGCAGTACAGCAATGAGGTGATCATGATGCTGCAGACCACCAGTCTCGCGTCCATCGTTACCCTGATCGACATCACGGGTGCTGCGCGCACGGTGAACGCGCAGTTCTACCTGCCGTTCGAGGCCTACATCACCGCTGGCCTGTTCTACCTGTGCCTGACCTTCATCCTGGTGCGCCTGTTCAAGTTGGCCGAGCGCCGCTGGCTGAGCTACCTGGCTCCACGGAAGCACTGATATGGAACGTATCGACCACCTGTTGCCCTGGGGCCACCTGGGCTGCGAGCGCCAACTGAGCGTGTTCCGTTTCGGCAGCGGCGAGCGCAAGGCCTATATCCAGGCCAGCCTGCACGCCGATGAATTGCCCGGCATGCGCGCTGCGTGGGAGCTGAAAAAACGCCTCACCGAGCTCGAACAGCAAGGCGCCCTCAATGGGGTGATCGAACTCGTGCCGGTGGCCAACCCGATGGGCCTTGGCCAGCTGTTGCAAGGCAGCCATCAGGGGCGTTTCGAGATCGGCAGCGGCAAGAATTTCAACCGCGATTTCGTCGAGTTGAGTGAGCCGGTCGCCGCGTTGCTGCAAGGCAAGCTGGGGGATGATCCTCACGCCAACGTGCGCATGATCCGTCAGGCCATGAGCGACGCACTCAACGCCTTGCCCGCGCCGAGCAGTCAACTGCAAGGCATGCAACGCGTCCTGCTGAGCCACGCCTGCACCGCTGATATCGTTCTCGATCTGCATTGCGACGCCGAAGCCGCGCTGCACATGTACGCGCTGCCCCAGCACTGGCCGCAGTGGCGTTCGTTGTCGGCGCACTTGAATGTGAAAGTCGGTTTGCTTGCGGAAGACTCCGGCGGCAGCTCGTTTGATGAGGCTTGCTCGTTGCCGTGGCTGCGTCTGTCCCGCGCCTTCCCCGACGCGCAGATCCCACTGGCCTGCCTGGCGACGACGCTGGAGTTGGGCGGTCAAGCGGACACTGGCCGTGACGAAGCGATCTTCCACGCCGAAGGCATCCTCGCGTTCCTCGCCGAGCAAGGTCTGATCAAAGGCGAATGGCCGGCGCCGCAGCACGAACCGTGCGAAGGCGTGCCCTTCGAAGGCACCGAATTGCTGTTTGCACCCCACGCCGGGGTGATCAGTTACCTGCGTAAAGCCGGGGACTGGATCGAGAAGGGCGAGCCGATTTTTGAAGTGATTGATCCCCTGGAAGACCGCGTCAGCGTGATCTGCGCGGGCACGTCCGGGGTGTTGTTTGCCGTTGAACGGCTACGTTATGCCCAAGCGGGTTTCTGGCTGGCCAAGGTGGCGGGGCGCGAAGCGCTGCGGCACGGGCGCTTGCTCAACGACTGACCACCTGTTTTTGTGAGAACCGACAGCATGTACAAACTTGAAGTCCAAGACCTGCATAAACGCTATGGCAGTCATGAAGTGCTCAAAGGCGTGTCCCTGGCCGCCGCGGCGGGTGATGTGATCAGCATCATCGGTTCCAGTGGTTCGGGCAAAAGTACCTTTTTGCGCTGCATCAACCTGCTGGAGCAGCCGCATGCCGGCAAGATCCTGCTCAATAACGAAGAGCTGAAACTGGTGGCCAACAAGGACGGCGCCCTGAAGGCTGCCGACCCGAAACAGTTGCAGCGCATGCGTTCGCGCCTGTCGATGGTGTTCCAGCATTTCAACCTGTGGTCGCACATGACCGCGCTGGAAAACGTCATGGAAGCGCCGGTGCACGTGCTGGGCATGTCGAAGAAAGACGCCCGCGAAAAGGCCGAGTACTACCTGGCCAAGGTCGGCGTGGGCCATCGCAAGGATGCGTTCCCCGGCCATATGTCCGGTGGCGAGCAGCAGCGTGTGGCGATTGCCCGCGCCTTGGCGATGGAGCCGGAGGTGATGCTGTTCGACGAACCCACCTCGGCCCTCGACCCCGAGCTGGTGGGCGAAGTGCTCAAGGTGATGCAGGACCTGGCCCAGGAAGGCCGCACCATGGTGGTGGTGACCCACGAAATGGGCTTTGCCCGTGAAGTGTCCAATCAGTTGGTGTTCCTGCACAAAGGTATTGTCGAAGAGCGTGGCAACCCGCGCGAAGTGCTGGTCAACCCGCAGTCCGAGCGGTTGCAGCAGTTCCTGTCCGGTAGTTTGAAATAGTTTCCCTGTGGGAGGAGGCAAGCCCCCTCCCACATTGATCTTCATCAGTTTTTGAGCTTTGTGTTGGTTTACGGGCTAGCATTGGCCTTTGTCTTCATTACTGTTACTCGCTTCGGATAGCACTCCATGACCGCCCACAAAATTGGTTTCCTGATTTGGCCCAGCACAAAAGCACTCACGCTTGCGCTGGCTGAGGAGGCCTTGCGCGTTGCCCAGCGGGTGCATCCGGATGTGGTCTACGAACTGTCGTTTTTGCTCGCCGAGCCGGCTACCGACGGCGCCTGGCAATTGCCCGGCGAACCTTGGGCCGGCAAGTTGGAAGGTTTCCAGAAACTGTTCCTGCTGGCCGATGAGCCGCCTACCGTGATCGCCTCGCAACTCGGCTCCGCCCTCAAGCAACTGGTGCGTGCCGGGTGTGTAATTGGCGGATTGTCGGCTGGGGTCTACCCGTTGGCGCAACTGGGTCTGCTCGATGGTTATCGCGCCGCCGTGCACTGGCGCTGGCAGGACGACTTTGCCGAGCGCTTCCCCAAGGTTATCGCCACCAGTCATCTGTTCGATTGGGACCGTGATCGCCTGAGCGCCTGTGGCGGCATGTCGGTGCTCGACCTGTTGCTGGCGGTCCTGGCCCGTGACCACGGCGCCGAACTGGCCGGCGCGGTCTCCGAAGAGTTGGTGGTGGAGCGCATCCGCGAAGGCGGCGAGCGCCAACGCATTCCACTGCAAAACCGCCTGGGTTCCAGCCATCCAAAGCTGACCCAGGCGGTGCTGCTGATGGAAGCCAATATCGAAGAGCCGCTGACCACCGACGAAATTGCCCAGCATGTGTGCGTATCCCGACGACAACTGGAGCGAATCTTCAAGCAATACCTCAATCGCGTCCCCAGCCAGTACTACCTGGAGTTGCGCCTGAACAAGGCCCGCCAGATGCTCATGCAGACCAGCAAGTCGATCATCCAGATTGGCCTGTCGTGCGGTTTCTCGTCGGGGCCGCATTTCTCCAGCGCCTACCGTAACTTCTTCGGTGCCACGCCCCGTGAAGACCGCAACCAGCGGCGCAGCAGCAGCCCGTTCGAGTTGTCGTCGGCGCCTTCCGAGCGCGGTTGAAGCCTACTCTTCCATGGGGTCCGGTGTGCCGGGCGGCGTCAACGCCACGCCGTGCTCATCATACATAGCCTCTTCCACCCCCAGCTCATAGCCCGTTTGACGGTAATAGGTGCGCAATATCGTCAGGCTCTCGGCGGACAGGGGGTTGCCGCTCAGATCGGTGTCATCGTTGAGCGGCAGGGGCATATCCAGCAGGTCTGTGGGCAAGTGCTCGATCAGGTTGTCGCTCAGGTCAAGGGTGCGCAGTCGCGGCAGGTTGAAGGTGCCCAGCGGAACCTCGGTCAACCCGCAGTTGTGCAGGTATAACGTGGTCAGGTGTGACAGGTTGCGCACATCGAGTCGGTTGTTGAGCGGGTTGTCGCTCAAGTCCAGATGAATCAGATCGCCCAGGCGCGACAATTGATCGGTGCTGTCGGGCGTCAAGCGGATCAGGTTTTCGCTGAGGTTGAGAAGGTGCAGTTGATTGAGACTGAACACGCTGTCGGGAATCGCAGTGAGGGCATGTCGCTCCACGGACAGGCTCTTGAGGTTTGGAAAGCCGCGCAACAACCCGTCGATTTGCTGGTTGGTGCCTTCGCCCAGCAATTCCAGGAGCGTCACATGTTCGAAACGCGCGCTCAAGACGGGCAAATCCCCCAGTAGTTGGCCGTGAAAGACCAACTTGTAGGTGTGCCGTTGCAGCGTTTCGCTGTCGTCCAGCTCCACCTCTCGCCGCCAGCAACGCAGTAGTAAATCCTTGAAATGCAGGCGTCGGATCTGTTCCTCCGCGCGGCTGTTTTCATCCAGCACGGTATCGAGCAGCGGGTCTCTGAGCGGCACATCCAAGACCCAGGCATGCAGGTCGGTTTCCAGCTGTGCGTATTCAAGGCCCAGTCGGGTGATGTGCTCACTGGCATCCTGTAGCTCGCCGGGCAATAGAAACAGCTCCCGTTTGGCGTCTTGCTCCGACAGCATCGGGAACAGTGCCTTGATACGTTGCAAATTACCGTCCGCGAGGCTGACGTTCCAGTGCTCCCGGGTGGCTTGGCAGTAGTGTTTCACACGGTTCAAGGTGGCGAGCGACAGCGGGTTGTCGGCCAGGTCGAATGAGGCGCTGATGCTGGCCGGCAACATGAACGCTTCGTCCGGCAGTTCGCTGATGCTGTTGTGGCTCAAATCTACCCGTGCCCTTACGGTTGGCGGGGCGATTAGTGACGCTGGAAACGCTGTCAGCCCGGTGTTGTGCAATGACAGGTTGGTGAGTTGGGGCATTTGGCCAAAGTCTGGCACCCACCCCAGTGGGTTGTTGCTCAGGTCCAGCAGTTTCAGGTCGCGCATGCTTTGCAGCGTAGTGGCCGAAGAGGGGGATAAGTGAATATCGCATTGGTTCAGGGTTAGCTCGGCAAGCTGGTGCAGAGGGCTGAGATCGGGGAGTTCGCCCAAACTATAGTGCTCAAGGGTGAGGGTGTTGATATTCGGGAAACTTTGCAGGAACTCCCCCAGGCGCAACGTTTCGCCCGTGCCCTTGAGGGTCAGGGCAGCGATATGGTTGAACCGTGTGCGCAGGCGGGGCAATTCGCCGCTTATCGGTCTATGCAGGATGAAGGCGTAGCTTGCAGCCCCGTCCTCAAAGTGCTCTCCAGAGGTGATTTCACGGCGCCAGCCGGCTTCAAGGGCAGTGATGAAATAATGACGACGCTCTCGCTCCTGGGTGTCGATTTCGCTGTGTTCAGCCCAGGGTGTCAGGTCTTCGCGGATCTTCAGCAGATCCGCTTCCATTTGCGTCATCTCTGCTCGTCCTGCCGCCAGATCTCCAGGCAGGCCGAAGATAAAACGGTTGATTGCATCGTTGTCCGAGCGGGGAAACAGACGTTTGGCCTGGGCGACATCGGCGCTATCAGGGGTTGCCTCCAAGTACTTGCCGGTGCGTCGGAAGTAAGCCTTGACGTGCTCCAGGGTCTGGTATGAAAACGGGTTGCCAGACAGGACGTAGTGATCGGTGGTAGCGGTGGGCAAGTCGAAAAGCGGTAGTGGCAGTTCGCTGATGTGGTTGTTGGAAAGTATTACCAGGGAGGGTTGGTTGAGGTTTAGCAGGCCCGGCGGCAGTTGGCTGATACCGGTATTACCCAGGTCCAGGTAGTTCAGGTTCGGCATTTGCTCCACGCTGGGCAGCAGCGTCAGCGGGTTGTTGTACAGGTCCAGCGTGAGCAGGCGGTTCATGCCATTGAGGGTCGCCTGGCTGCTGGGTGTGAGGGTGATGTTGCAATTGTTCAGTATCAGTTCATTGAGGTGGCTCTGTGATGAAATCGAGGCTGGTAATTCGCCCAGGCGCAGGTCGCGAATGCTCAAGTTGCGCAGTCTCGGGAAGTGCGACAGGAACGGGTTGACCTCCACTGTCTGGTTCACGCCTTGCAGCTCCAGGTAGGCGATATGATCGAAGCGGGCGTTCAAATGGGGTAACTCGCCAATCCGTGGCACGGTCAGTCGCAGAACGTGACCGTTGAGGGTTGGCGTTTCGTAGAAAGCGTCGATGGGTGTTTCCTGGCGCCAGGCACGTCGCAGTTGATGGCTGAATAACTGGCGATCGCGGCGCAGGTACTCGCGGTCTGTATCGCTCAGCGGTACGCCGGACTCCGGATGTTCGCTGGGCGTGCTCGACTCCCAGGCCAGCAGGTCGATGTCCAGGCGCATGTACTCGTTTCTCAACCTGTCCAGCCCCAATTGCGCGCCTTCGGGGTCGCGTCCCAGTGTGGTGAGCAACTCCCGGATCGGTTCTTGGGTGAGAGCGGGCCGCAAGGTCTGAATCTGCTGTTCAAGTGAGGGCAGTTGACTGGGGCCCGGTTGTTCGGGAGGGCCAGGGCGATAGCCTTCCATGCCGCCCCGCAGACGCATGACGCTCGAGTTGTAGGTGGGTTTGAGCAGCGGGTCGCTGCCCAGCAACTGGCGCAGGATGTTGCGGTCCAGTGGGTGTTCGCCAATCGCCTGCTTGAGGCGTGGGCCCTGGCCGATATGAATGCCCAGTGCATCCCTTGCGGTATCGGGAAGCGCTTGGAGAATGGCGGTGTACAGGTCGGTGGTGCCAAACAATGGGCCTTGATCGTCCTGTGGTATGTACTGGCCGTCGGGAATTTCCACCAAGGTTCGCTGGGTCAGCGCATAACGTGGGCCAATAGCGTCCAGCAGTTTGCCTGCGGCGTGGTATTGCCGCATTTCAAGGCGTATCCAGGTCGGCCAGCCTGGCAGGTTTTCCAGGGAATGCAGAGCCAGGCGAGCAGTGTCAGGGGGCTCCATGGTTTCCATGTACAGCCCCTCGTAGGCACGGGTAGTGCGGACTTCATGCAGCGACCATTCGGCCAGTTCCACCAGGCGCAGCGGAACCTTGCCGGCATCTATCGCTTTGAGTTCATCGCCGGTGGCATTGGCCAGCAGTTCTTCGGCGATGCAGGTGGGGAGGCCGGGGCGTGATGTACTGTCGATGATCTTTTGCAGGCGGGCGTTGCCGGCACGATTCTGGCCTCGGTAGTGTGAGTCGAACAGGCTGTAGCGCTTGTCTTGGGCGAGCCTGGCCAGTTTCTTGCGCAGGGTGGCGGCACGGGTGCGGGGCGAAGAGGGCGGCACGCCAAATTCCTCTTCCAGAAGTTGCTTGCGTTCTGTTTCGTTGAGGCCCTCGATTAGGGTGGGTAACAAATCGCCGTTGCGCAGTTGGGCATCGAGCACCTGCACCACGCTGGCGCCTTCCTTGCCTTTGTACTGCCAGAGGGTTTCGCCCCTGGTGTCGACGACGCGCAGGGTTTTGCTGGTGGGCCACCAGTCATAGCTGGTCAGCAGTTGCAGCTGGGTTTGTGCATCGGCTTTGGTGTAAATCGCCGGATCATCGCTGTTCATCTGGGTAATGAAGTCTTGCAACTGCTGGTCGATCTTGAAGCGCTTGAGGGTGTCGGCCAACAAGGGTGGCGGCGTTTGCTGGGTGGCGTGCATGTGTCGCAGGGTGTTGTCGTGGGTGGCGCTGGCGTCACGGGCTCGCGCCAGTTGTGTGTCGCTGAGTGTTTCGGTCTGGTCGCCAAGTCGGCGCAGCAGGGTGCTGCGGTCCCAACCCAGAGGATTCTCTAGCTCGGTGAGCCAGGCGCCCTGGCCGTTAGTCATCACTGGCGGTTGGTAGGCGCCGGGGCGTGTGGGGTGCTGCAGGTAATAGCGACCACTGCGCGCATCTTGCTGCACTTGATAATGCTCGCCGTCGAGACGCAGCAGGGTTTTACCGGCGTGCTGGTGCAGGCCCTTCGCATCGGCGCGGGCGTCGGCCGGCAGCCTCAGTGCCTGACGGTAGGGTGTCAGGTCGGGGCGCCACAGGCGGCGGCTGCCATTGGGCAGCGTGACTGGCTTGAAGCGATCGATAAACTGCAACAGCTCCTTGGGCAGTTTTTGGCGTAACAGGGCTTCGGCAATGGGCAGGCCGGTGGCAAACAGGCCCAGTTGTACAAGCTGTTCCATTAGCCCGAGGGCATGTCCCAGCGCCTCATGTTGCAGGCCCTCGGCCCACTCGATAACACCTTCGAAGGCCTCGTCGAGCACTTGGTAGGCGGTGTACGCCAGCATCAGCGCGCCCAGGGGCGGTATGAAGGGCATGGCCACAAAGGCGATAGCTTGCAGCAGCGCTTCGCCGATTGTCTGGAGCAAGGCCCAGCGCGCCCAACGGGCCTTCTGGTTGGCGGTGGCGGTGGATACGGCGCGGCTACGGGCGTCGTCCAGCAGCTTGCTCAGTTTCATCTCGAACAGGTGTTCGAACAGGCCGCTGTCGATTTTCTCGCTGCTGAGTTGCAGCTTGGGGCGCGACACTGGCGTATCACGCCAACTGGGGCGCGGATCGCCCACGGTGTGCGGGTGCCACTCTACCTGGCTGAGACGCTGATTGAGGTTGGCAAAGAACACCCCGGCATCTGCGTGGCGTACAAAGCGACTGAAGAAGCGTTGATAGTCCGTCGAGCGCAGTTTTGTCGCCAGCGCCTGGCTGAACTGTGCACTGCTGGCGTAGTACTTGATGGGGTGTTCCGGGTCGTCGGGAATGTAGGCGACCACCGGCTCCACGCCGCGACTGGCTTGCAGGTCCTGGGCAAACAGCACAATGCCAGGGAGTCGGCAGCCCATGATAAACAGGTCATGCCCCAGCACATGGGGGCAATCGCTGTGCCCTGGGTGATCCTGATTGATCAGGTTGAGTAGCCTCAGGTAGTGGTCCGTGGGCAGGTCCTTGTTCAGCACGGCCATGAACAAAGCCAGCTTCAGCGCAGCGAGGTGGCTTTGTTTGAGCCAGTACTGCAGGGCGGTGCGGGCCACCGGGTTGTCCAGATCCAGGGCCTGGTCCAGGTAGCGTCGGTACTGGCCGCCGATGTCCAGGCGCCGGCACAGGGTGGTGAATTGCACCACGCTGATCTTCTCGTCGAAGCCGGGCAGGCTGACGAACTGGCCGGTGGCGCTGGGCGCGGTAGTGAAGCCGGAGTTGCGCTCATAGGCGCCATCGGTGGCTTCAGCGGCTTCGAAGTTATGCAGGGCGGCGTCGAGCAGGGAGACCGACCAGGTCCTGGCGGCGCCTGGTTTAACAGTGATGCCTGCCAGAGTCAGCGGGATATAGAGTTGCAGGTAAGTGGTGCGTACGTTGGCGTCGAGGTCGAACTCATCCTTGAGCGCCTTTTGCAGTAACTCGGCGCCGAAGTCTTCGGGGCTCTTGATGACGGAAAATGCCTGGTCCACACGGTTTTGTGTGGTCCAGGCTTCGCCGTTGAGGCGTTTGAGCTTTTCATGTTGCAGGTCGGTGATCGTGCTGTACCAATCGGCAATGGCCGGCGGGTTGGCTGCCAGCGCCCCGCGCTTGGCGGCAGAGGCGCCGCCCAGCCAAGGGGCGATGGCATTGCTGAGGATTGTCAGGTGAAGGGCGTCGGGAGGAGCTTGCAAAGGCATGGTGCCTGTCCTTGATAGCTTTAGAAGTGAGCCCAGCAGATCAGATCAGGTAGCAGCGCCGGCGGTAGACAATTAGCGCGGCCAGTCTTGGCGTATTTGCGAAGATCCCGTCATCCCCTGCCCACGAAGCCCTTGCACGGTTTAAACTGCGCCTTTGCGACGCTATTTGTCGCATTGGCGTAAACCCGCCAAAAACGGGGGTTTGCGCTATAAGAAGTTGTCGCTTGGCGGCAAGGCCGCGCTGAAAACTGTCCTTACAATCCCTGCATCGCCCGCCAGTTCCAGGCAGGCGTTCCTCTTCAGGAGACTCCGATGTCCGTTGAGCAAGCCCCGGTGCAACGTGCCGATTTCGATCAGGTCATGGTGCCTAACTATGCACCTGCCGCATTCATCCCTGTGCGTGGCGAAGGTTCGCGCGTGTGGGACCAGGCGGGTCGCGAGCTGATCGACTTTGCCGGCGGCATCGCAGTCAACGTGCTGGGCCATGCCCACCCGGCGTTGGTCGGTGCGCTGACCGCACAGGCCAACAAGCTGTGGCACGTCTCCAACGTCTTCACCAACGAGCCGGCCCTGCGCCTGGCCCATAAGTTGATCGACGCCACGTTTGCCGAGCGTGTCTTCTTCTGCAACTCCGGCGCCGAAGCCAACGAGGCCGCCTTCAAGCTGGCCCGTCGTGTGGCGTTCGACCGTTTCGGCAGTGAGAAGTACGAAATCATCGCCGCGCTCAACAGCTTCCACGGCCGTACCCTGTTCACCGTCAACGTGGGTGGCCAGTCCAAGTATTCTGATGGCTTCGGCCCTAAAATCACCGGCATCACCCACGTTCCTTACAACGACCTGGCCGCGCTGAAAGCCGCTGTGTCGGACAAGACCTGCGCTGTGGTGCTGGAGCCGATCCAGGGCGAGGGCGGCGTACTGCCAGCTGAGCTGGCTTACCTGCAAGGCGCCCGCGAACTGTGCGACGCCCATGACGCGCTGCTGGTGTTCGACGAAGTGCAAACCGGCATGGGCCGCAGCGGCCATCTGTTCGCCTACCAGCATTACGGCGTAGTGCCAGACATCCTCACCAGCGCCAAGAGCCTGGGCGGTGGTTTCCCCATCGCGGCGATGCTCACCACTGAAGCGCTGGCCAAGCACTTGGTAGTCGGCACCCACGGCACCACCTACGGCGGCAACCCGCTGGCGTGCGCGGTGGCCGAAGCAGTGATCGACGTGATCAACACCCCTGAAGTGCTGGCTGGCGTGAACGCCAAGCACGATCAGTTCAAGGCGCGCCTGGAACAGATCGGCAAGCAGTACGGCATCTTCACCGAAGTACGTGGCATGGGCCTGTTGATCGGTTGCGTGCTCAGCGATGCCTTCAAAGGCAAAGCCAAGGACGTGTTCAACGCGGCCGAGAAAGAAAACCTGATGATCCTGCAAGCCGGCCCGGACGTGGTGCGTTTTGCGCCGAGTCTGGTGGTGGAAGAGGCGGATATCACTGAAGGTCTGGATCGTTTTGAGCGGGCTGTAAAAACGCTGACGCAAGCCTGATACACATTTATTGCCGGACTGTGTCATGTGGGAGGGGGCTTGCCCCCGATGCGGTGGATCAGTCACCAGATTTATCAAGTGACAGACTGCTATCGGGGGCAAGCCCCCTCCCACATTTTGGCCCTGTGTTGAATCAGGAGCTGTCCGGTATTTTTTCCTATGAGTTTTTCGAGTTAAAGGAGTGACACCATGCTGGTGATGCGCCCCGCGCAAATGGCTGATCTGGGCGAGGTACAGCGTCTGGCCGCAGACAGCCCGATTGGTGTTACCTCCTTGCCGGATGATGTCGAACGCCTCAGCGACAAGATCGCCGCCAGCGAAGCGTCCTTCGCGGCCGAGGTCAGTTTCAACGGTGAAGAAAGCTATTTCTTCGTGCTTGAAGACACCGAGACCGGCAAGCTCGCCGGTTGCTCGGCCATCGTCGCCTCGGCCGGTTACTCGGAGCCTTTCTACAGTTTTCGTAACGAGACCTTCGTGCACGCTTCCCGCGAGCTGAAGATCCACAACAAGATCCACGTGCTTTCCCAGTGCCACGACCTCACCGGCAACAGCCTGCTCACCAGTTTCTACGTGGTGCCCGAGCTGGTCGGTTCGCCGTGGTCGGAACTCAATTCCCGTGGCCGCCTGCTGTTCGTCGCCAGCCATCCCGAGCGCTTTGCCGACTCGGTGGTGACCGAGATTGTCGGCTACAGCGACGAGAACGGTGATTCGCCGTTCTGGGACGCTATCGGTCGCAACTTCTTCGACCTCAACTACGCCGCCGCCGAGCGCCTGTGCGGGCTCAAAAGCCGCACCTTCCTCGCCGAGCTGATGCCCCATTACCCGATCTACGTGCCGCTGTTGCCGGACGAAGCGCAGGAGGCGATGGGCCAGGTACACCCGCGTGCGCAGATCACCTTCGACATCCTGATGCGCGAAGGCTTCGAGACCGACCATTACATCGACATCTTCGACGGTGGCCCGACGCTGCACGCACGGGTTTCAGGCATTCGCTCGATTGCCCAGAGCCGCGTGGTGCCGGTGAAGATCGGTGAGATGGTCAAGGGTGTCGGCCGCCAGTACCTAGTGAGCAACGCGCAGTTGCAGGATTACCGCGCGGTCATGCTGGAACTGGACTACGCGCCCGGCAAACCGGTGACCCTGGACCTGGCAACCGCCGAAGCCCTGGGCGTTGGCGAAGGCGCGAGTGTGCGCCTGGTAGCGGTTTAAAAAGAGAGTTTCGCGGGTGGCTGACAACAGCGGCCCGTTCGAGGAGATAGCATGATCGTTCGTCCCGTACGCAGCAGCGATTTACCGGCCCTGATTGATCTGGCGCGCAGCACTGGCACCGGCCTCACCACCTTGCCGGCCAACGAAGAGCGCCTGACCCATCGCGTGGGCTGGGCGGAAAAAACCTTTCGCGGCGACGCCGGGCGTGGCGATGCCGACTACCTGTTCGTGCTGGAAAACGACGAAGGCCGCGTGGTGGGGATTTCTGCCATTGCTGGCGCCGTTGGCCTGCGTGAGCCCTGGTACAACTTCCGGGTCGGCCTGACCGTCAGCGCCTCCCAGGAGCTGAACATCTATCGCGAGATTCCGACGCTGTTCCTGGCCAACGACCTCACCGGTAACTCCGAGCTGTGCTCGTTGTTTTTGCACGCCGATTACCGCACCGGCCTCAACGGCCGCATGCTGGCCAAGGCGCGCCTGCTGTTTATCGCGGAATTCCCGCAACTGTTCGGCAACAAGATCATCGCCGAGATGCGTGGCGTATCCAACGATGCCGGGCGTTCGCCGTTCTGGGAAAGCCTGGGCCGGCACTTCTTCAAGATGGAATTCAGCCAGGCCGACTACCTCACCGGCGTGGGCAACAAGGCATTTATCGCTGAGCTGATGCCCAAGTTTCCGTTGTACAGCTGCTTCCTGTCTGAAGACGCGCGCAACGTGATCGGCAAGGTCCACCCGGACACCGAGCCGGCGCTGAGCATGCTCAAGAGCGAAGGCTTCAGCTACCAGGGCTATGTGGATATTTTCGACGCCGGCCCGGCGGTGGAATGTGAAACCAGCAAGATCCGTGCGGTGCGCGACAGCCAGTCACTGGTGTTGGCCATCGGCACGCCGGGGGACGACGCTACGCCGTTCCTGATCCATAACCGCAAGCGCGAGGACTGCCGCATCACCGCCGCACCGGCACGCCTGGCGGCAGGCACCCTGGTGGTCGATCCACAGACCGCCAAACGCCTGCAACTGGTGGTGGGTGATCAAGTGCGCGCTGTTCCGTTGTCTGCTGCTCGGGAGTCGAAGTAATGAATTCGCTGTATATCGCAGGTAGCTGGCTGGCTGGCCAGGGTGAGCTGTTTGAATCGCGCAACCCGGTGACTCAAGGCGTGTTGTGGGCCGGTAATGGCGCCACCGCCGAGCAGGTCGAGTCCGCGGTGCAGGCTGCGCGCCAGGCGTTCCCGGATTGGGCCAAACGTTCGCTGGAAGAGCGCATCAGCGTGTTGGAAGCCTTCGCCAATACACTGAAGAGCCGCGCCGATGAAATTGCCCGCTGCATCGGTGAGGAAACCGGCAAGCCGCTGTGGGAATCGGCCACTGAAGTCACCAGCATGGCCAACAAGATCGCAATCTCGGTGCAAAGCTACCGCGAACGTACCGGCGAAAAGAGTGGCCCCCTGGGCGATGCCACTGCCGTATTGCGCCACAAACCCCACGGCGTGGTGGCGGTGTTTGGCCCTTACAACTTCCCTGGCCACCTGCCCAACGGGCATATCGTCCCGGCATTGCTGGCGGGCAACACCGTGTTGTTCAAGCCGAGCGAGCTGACGCCCAAAGTTGCCGAGCTGACCGTGCAGTGCTGGATCGACGCCGGCCTGCCGGCGGGTGTGTTGAACCTGCTGCAAGGCGCACGGGAAACCGGCATCGCGTTGGCGGCCAACCCAGGCATCGACGGTTTGTTCTTTACCGGTTCGAGCCGTACCGGCAATCACCTGCACCAGCAGTTCTCCGGGCGCCCGGACAAGATCCTGGCCCTGGAAATGGGCGGCAACAACCCGCTGGTGGTGGACGAAGTGGCTGATGTGGATGCGGCGGTCTACACCATTATCCAGTCGGCGTTTATCTCTGCCGGCCAACGTTGCACCTGTGCCCGGCGCCTGCTGGTGCCGGAAGGCGCCTGGGGCGATGCGCTGCTGGCGCGCCTGGTGGCGGTGAGCGCGACGATCGAAGTGGGTGCGTTCGACCAGCAACCGCCGCCGTTCATGGGCTCGGTGATTTCCCTCGGTGCGGCGAAAGCCCTGATGGAGGCCCAGGAACTGATGCTGGCGAATGGCGCTGTCGCACTGCTGGAAATGACCCAGCCACAGGATCAGGCCGCCTTGCTGACGCCAGGCATCATCGACGTGACCGGCGTGACCGAGCGCGAAGACGAGGAACTGTTCGGCCCGCTGTTGCAGGTGATCCGCTACGCAGATTTTGCTGCGGCGATTGCCGAAGCCAACAACACCCAGTACGGCCTGGCCGCGGGTTTGCTGTCGGACTCCGAAGCGCGTTACCAGCAGTTCTGGCTGGAAAGCCGCGCCGGGATCGTCAACTGGAACAAACAACTGACCGGCGCCGCCAGCACCGCGCCGTTTGGTGGGGTAGGGGCCTCGGGCAACCATCGCGCCAGTGCGTATTACGCGGCAGATTATTGCGCGTACCCGGTGGCGTCGCTGGAGACCCCAAGCTTGGTAGTCCCCGCCACGCTAACCCCCGGCATTACACTGATCTAAATGTGGGATGGGCTTGCCCCCGATAGCGGTGAATCAGTCACCTGATTTATCAACTGACAGTCAGCTATCGGAGGCAAGCCTCCTCCCACACTGGATTTGTGGTGTGTTGAAGAATTCTGATGCCTATAAAAACAGATGTTCGTGGAGCCTCGCCGATGAAATCCTATGAAGTCAATTTTGACGGTCTAGTGGGGCCGACCCATAACTACGGCGGTTTGTCCTTCGGCAACGTCGCGTCCCAGAGCAACAGCCAGCAGCATTCCAACCCCAAGGAAGCGGCGTTGCAGGGCCTGCAAAAAATGAAAGCCCTGATGGACATGGGCTTTGTGCAAGGTGTGCTGGCGCCCCAGGAGCGTCCAGACGTGGCCGCTTTGCGCAGCTTGGGTTTCAGCGGCACCGATGCGCAGGTGATCCAGCAGGCGGCCAAGCAGGCCATGCCGTTGCTGGTGGCAAGCTGCTCGGCATCGAGCATGTGGGTGGCCAACGCCGCCACCGTCAGCCCAAGCGCCGACACGGCAGATGGCCGCGTGCACTTCACCGCCGCCAACCTCAACTGCAAATACCATCGCAGCATCGAACACCCGACCACCAGCCGCGTGTTGGGGGCGATGTTTGCTGACAGCAAGCACTTTGCCCACCACGCCGCGTTGCCGGCCGTGGCGCAGTTCGGTGACGAAGGCGCGGCCAACCACACACGTTTTTGCCGTGAGTATGGCGAGGCCGGCGTCGAGTTTTTTGTGTTCGGCCGCAGCGCGTTCGATCCCCGTTACCCGGCCCCGCAGAAATACCCGGCACGCCAGACCCTTGAAGCCTCCCAGGCCGTTGCGCGCCTGCATGGCCTGAAGGATGAAGGCGTGGTCTACGCCCAGCAGAACCCGGCAGTGATTGACGCCGGTGTGTTCCACAATGACGTGATCGCGGTCGGCAATGGCGAAGTGCTGTTCTATCACGAGGACGCGTTCCTCAATACCGAACAGATGCTCGCCGAACTGCAAGGAAAGCTAGGCAAACTGGGGGGCAACTTCCAGTCGGTGTGCGTGCCACGCGCCCAGGTCAGCGTCGAGGATGCGGTGCGTTCCTACCTGTTCAACAGCCAGTTGCTGACCCGTCCTGACGGCTCGATGCTGCTGATCGTGCCGGAAGAATGCCGTGCCAACGAGCGTGTGTGGCAGTACCTGCAAGGCCTGACTGCCGCCGGTGGGCTGATCCGCGAAGTGAAGGTCTTCGACCTCAAGCAAAGCATGCAGAACGGCGGTGGCCCGGCGTGCCTGCGCTTGCGCGTGGCGTTGAACGAAACCGAGCTGGCGGCCGTGAACCCAGGGGTTATCATGACCGCGCCGTTGTACGAAACCCTGACCCAATGGGTGGGCAAGCACTACCGTGACAGCCTGCGCGAAACCGACCTGGCTGACCCGCAGTTGCTGCTTGAGTGCCGGACGGCACTGGATGAACTGACGCAAATCCTTAAACTGGGCTCGGTTTATCCTTTCCAGATCAATTAACGCCACGTGGCTGAGATATTTTATTTATGACCGACACCCTGAAGCTGATCCTTGAAGACACCGACGGCACCCAGCTGGAAACCTCCTGCACCCGCGTCGCCGTGGTCTGGCAGGGCAAGGAAATCTGGATCCAGCACGACGGCCGTGGCCAACTGCTGATCGGTGTGGACGTTGAAGAAGGCGACGCCGAATACGCCAACCTGCTGATGCGCCCATTGGCCACCAACCTGATGAGCCTGCAACTGGAAATGGAACCGGCCGACGTTGAAGGTGATGACGACGATCACGTTCACGGCCCAGGCTGCAACCACTAAGGAAGCTGCGTATGCTCGCCCTCGGCAAATTGCTTGAACTGACCCTCGCCGGTCGTGAACCGGCGCAAAAAATTCAATCGACTGTCGACGGCGTGCAGATGCGCTGGCTCAGCGAGGGCGCGCTGGAAGTGCGTCCGCCTGAAGCACGGGACAACGGCGGCGACCTGCTGCTGTCGTCCGGTATCCATGGCAACGAAACCGCGCCGATCGAACTGCTCGACCGCTTGTTGCATGGTATTGCCCGTGGGGAGATCAAACCCCGTACCCGCATTCTGTTCCTGTTCGGTAACCCCGAGGCCATGCGCCGCGGTGAGCGTTACCTTGAACTGGACGTCAACCGGCTGTTCAACGGCCGACATGAAAAAAACATCGGCCCCGAAGCCATGCGCGCCGCCGAGCTTGAGCAATTGGCCCGCAGCTTCTTCAGCCAGCCCGGCCGTTCGCGCCTGCATTACGATTTGCACACCGCCATCCGTGGTTCGAAGATCGAGCAGTTCGCGCTGTACCCCTGGAAGGACGGGCGCCAGCATTCGCGTCATGAGCTGGCGCGTCTGAACGCTGCCGGCATGGAAGCGGTGCTGCTGCAGAACAAGACGTCGATCACTTTCACGGCGTTTACCTACGAACAGCTGGACGCCGAGGCCTTCACCCTGGAACTGGGCAAGGCACGGCCATTCGGGCAGAACCAGGGGGTCAATGTTTCGCGCCTGGAGCTGCGGCTCAAGCACATCATTGAAGGCACCGAGCCTGAGACTGACAGTCTGGACGGGTTGAAGCTATTCGCCGTCTCGCGGGAAGTCATCAAGCACAGCGATGCTTTCCTGCTGCACTTGCCGGCGGACGTGGAGAACTTTTCGGAGTTGGACAAGGGTTATCTGCTGGCCGAAGACGTGGCCAAGACGCGTTGGGTGATCGAGGAGGAGGGCGCACGCATCATCTTCCCCAACCCGAAGGTCAAGAATGGCTTGCGGGCAGGGATCTTGATTGTGCCGACCACAGAGGCCGGATTGGCCTAGTTCCTGAGGTCTGGTGAGATGCAAATGTGGGAGGGGGCTTGCCCCCGATGGCGGTGTCCCAGCTACAGATGAGCTGGCTGACACACTGCTATCGGGAGCAAACCCCCTCCCACATTTTGTTTTGCAGTGTTGCCTAGACCGCTACTGCACGTGGCTCGCTACGACGGATCGCCCGCACCTTGTGCAGGGTGTCGGCGCAAGTCTTCGCAGCTTCCTGGCCCTTGTGCACAAAGTGATCATGGAAGAACGCATGATGCTCGCTACCCGCATGGAAGTGATGCGGCGTCAGCGATACCGAAAACACTGGCACTTCAGTTTCCAGCTGCACCTGCATCAGGCCGCTGACCACCGATTGGGCGACGAACTCGTGACGGTAGATGCCACCGTCCACCACCAACGCGGCGGCAACGATACCGGCGTAGCGGCCGGTCTTGGCCAGCAGCTTGGCGTGCAGGGGCATTTCAAAGGCGCCGCCGACTTCGAAGAAATCGATATCCGATTCCTGGTAGCCCTGGGCGATCATTTCGGCGAGGAAGCCTTTACGGGATTGATCGACGATATCCTTGTGCCAGCAGGCCTGGATAAACGCGACGCGCTCGCCGTGGTGGTTTTTGCTTTTGCTGTCGATAGCGGTGGGTTGCATGTTCTGACTCCTGTTTAAGAAAAAAACAGGGCGTTATGAATCGAATGGGATTTAAGGGTACGCATGCGTCAACAGACGCGCGGCCCTTAGGTGCCAATCCCGTTCTCTCTTCATCCGGACTATGACCGTCGGCCCCGGAATCACACCGGGTCTGCTGACCTTGTCGCCGTCCCGCGTGAGCAGTTCGAGGCGCCAAGCGCTCGCGGGCTATACACATTGCGTGTAATTACCGCCGGTGGGGAATTGCACCCCGCCCTGAGAACGTTGCCACCAGAACCCTGGCGGCGGAGAGTTTTTAACATGCTTTTTCAAAAACTGCACGAGCGTCGTATCGATAGCCTATATCGGTTTGTTTGGTTGGTATTCGATTGAATGTAAACGGGGCTTGATATTCCGTGGCGTTGCCCGCAGTAATCACTGACAAAAGGACGTATCCAATCTGTTAGAGGCCTGTTTCATGACTGTGATTGACCTGCGCAGCGACACCGTGACCCAACCCACCCCCGGCATGCTCGACGCCATGGCCACCGCCGTCAGCGGTGATGACGTCTACGGAGAAGACCCCAGCGTCAATCTGCTGGAAGCCGAACTGGCCAAGCGCCTGGGGTTTGCGGCCGCGTTGTTCGTGCCCACCGGCACCATGAGCAACCTGCTGGCGTTGATGGCCCATTGCGAACGCGGCGAGGAATACATCGTTGGTCAACAGGCCCACACCTACAAATACGAAGGCGGTGGCGCAGCGGTGTTGGGGTCGATCCAACCGCAACCGCTGGAAGTGCAGGCGGATGGTTCCCTGGATTTGCACCACGTACTGGAAGCAATCAAACCGGACGATTTCCACTTCGCCCGCACCCGCTTGCTGGCCCTGGAAAACACCATGCAGGGCAAAGTGCTGCCCTTGGAATACCTGGTCAAGGCGCGGGCGTTTACCCGTGAACATGGCCTGGCCCTGCATCTGGATGGCGCGCGCCTCTACAACGCGGCGGTCAAGCTTGGGGTGGATGCGCGGGAGATCGCCCAACATTTCGATTCGGTGTCGGTGTGCCTGTCCAAGGGCCTCGGTGCGCCCATCGGCTCAGTGCTGTGCGGCTCCACGGCGTTGATCGCCAAGGCCCGGCGGCTGCGCAAGATGGTCGGCGGCGGTATGCGCCAGGCCGGCTCCCTGGCAGCAGCGGGGCTTTACGCCCTGGATCACCAGGTGCAGCGCCTGGCCGACGACCACGCCAACGCCCAGTGGCTGGGCGATGAACTGCGCAAAGCAGGGTATGAGGTGGAGCCTGTGCAGACCAACATGGTCTACGTGCAGATCGGCGATCAGGCCCAGGCCTTGAAGGCCTTTGCCGCCGAGCGCGGGATCAAGTTGAGCGCCGCGCCGCGCCTGCGTATGGTCACGCATCTGGATGTCAGCCGGGCGCAGATCGAGCAGGTGCTTGGGGCATTCGTCGAATTTTCGCGCAAATGACCGTGCAGGCCGTCTAATTGAGCCTCTCTATCGCATAAACACGCTGTACCACCGGCAAAGGGCCGATATAATGCGGCCTTTTGCCGTCGCTCCGTCTGATGATGTTGCGCACTGGCCTTTGGCCGCAGCCTCCGTGGAAGAACCTAATGAAAAGCGCAGAAATCCGTGAAGCCTTCCTTCGCTTCTTCGAAGAGCAAGGTCACACCCGTGTCGCCTCCAGCTCTCTGATCCCTGGCAATGACCCCACCCTGCTGTTCACCAACGCGGGGATGAACCAGTTCAAGGACTGCTTCCTGGGCCAGGAAAAGCGCGCCTACACCCGCGCCACCAGCAGCCAGAAGTGCGTACGCGCCGGCGGCAAGAACAGCGACCTGGAAAACGTCGGTTACACCGCACGCCACCACACGTTCTTCGAAATGCTGGGCAACTTCAGCTTTGGCGACTATTTCAAGAAAGACGCGATTACCTTCGCCTGGACCTTCCTCACCGGCGTGCTGAAGCTGCCCAAGGAAAAACTCTGGGTCACCGTCTACGCGACGGACGACGAAGCGTATGACATCTGGACCCAGCAAATCGGCGTGCCGGCCGAGCGCATGATCCGCATCGGCGACAACAAGGGCGCGCCGTACGCCTCCGACAACTTCTGGACCATGGGCGATACCGGCCCGTGCGGCCCTTGCACCGAGATTTTCTACGATCACGGCGCCGACATCTGGGGTGGCCCGCCGGGCTCGCCGGAAGAAGACGGCGACCGTTACATCGAGATCTGGAACAACGTGTTCATGCAGTTCAACCGCACCGCCGATGGCGTGTTGCATCCGCTGCCGGCGCCGTCGGTGGACACCGGCATGGGCCTGGAGCGGATCAGTGCGGTGATGCAGCACGTTCACTCCAACTACGAAATCGACCTGTTCACCAACCTGCTGAGTGCCTCGGCGGCAGCCATTGGTTGCGCCAATGAGAGCCAGTCTTCGCTCAAGGTTGTGTCGGACCACATTCGTTCCTGCGGCTTCCTGATTGCCGATGGCGTGCTGCCGTCCAACGAAGGCCGGGGCTACGTGCTGCGTCGCATCATCCGTCGGGCCTGCCGCCACGGTAACAAGCTGGGCGCCACCGGCAGCTTCTTCTACAAGATCGTTGCCGCGCTGGTGGCCGAGATGGGCGAAGCCTTCCCGGAACTCAAGCAGCAGCAAGCCAATATCGAGCGCGTGCTCAAGGCCGAAGAGGAGCAATTCTCCAAGACCCTGGAACACGGCCTGAAGATTCTGGAGCAGGACCTGGCTGAGCTCAAAGGCACCGTGGTGCCGGGCGATGTGGTGTTCAAGCTCTATGACACCTATGGCTTCCCGATGGACCTGACTGCCGACATCGCCCGTGAGCGCGAGCTGACTATCGATGAAGCCGGCTTTGAACGTGAAATGGAAGCCCAGCGCGTACGTGCTCGTTCCGCCAGCTCCTTTGGCCTGGACTACAACACCCTGGTCAAGGTTGATGTGCCGACCGAATTCACCGGCTACAAGGCGACCGTTGGCTCGGCCAAGATCGTTGCCCTCTATAAAGATGGCAAGTCGGTCGACGTTCTGAATGAAGGCGACGAGGCGGTTGTGGTCCTGGACCAGACGCCGTTTTACGCCGAGTCGGGCGGCCAGATTGGTGACTGTGGGTTCCTGAGCTCGACGTCGGGTCGTTTCGAAGTGCGTGACACGACCAAGACCGGCGGTGCGTTCCTGCACCACGGCGTATTGGTGCTGGGCAACCTGACGGTCGGCGCACCGGTTGATACCCAGGTTGATGCCGACGTACGGCATGCAACTGCCTTGAACCACTCGGCCACTCACCTGTTGCACGCTGCATTGCGCCAGGTGCTGGGCGAGCACGTCCAGCAAAAGGGTTCGTTGGTCGATAGCCAGCGCTTGCGTTTCGACTTCAGCCACTTCGAAGCGATCAAGCCAGAGCAGATCAAGGCCCTGGAAGACATCGTCAACGCACAAGTGCGCAAGAACACGCCGGTTGAGACCGAGGAAACCGACATCGAGACCGCCAAGGCCAAAGGCGCCATGGCGCTGTTCGGCGAGAAGTACGGCGACAACGTGCGTGTACTGAGCATGGGCGGCGACTTCTCGGTGGAACTGTGTGGCGGTATCCACGCCAACCGCACCGGCGACATCGGCCTGCTGAAAATCATCAGCGAAGGCGGTGTGGCGTCGGGCGTACGTCGTATTGAAGCGGTGACCGGTGCTGCGGCCCTGGCCTACCTCAATGCGGCCGAAGAGCAACTCAAGGAAGCGGCCAGCCTGGTCAAGGGCAGCCGCGACAACCTGATCGACAAACTGTCCGCCGTGCTGGAGCGCAACCGTGCGCTGGAAAAACAGCTGGAGCAGTTGCAGGCCAAGGCCGCCAGTGCGGCGGGCGACGATCTGTCGGCTTCTGCGGTGGACGTCAAGGACGTGAAAGTCCTGGCGGCACGCCTGGATGGCCAGGACGGCAAGGCGCTGTTGGCGCTGGTCGATCAGTTGAAGAACAAGCTCGGCCGCGCAGTGATCCTGCTCGGCAGTGTCCATGAGGATAAGGTCGTTCTGGTTGCTGGTGTAACCAAAGACCTGACTGGCCAACTCAAGGCCGGTGATTTGATGAAGCAAGCCGCTGCGGCAGTGGGCGGGAAGGGCGGTGGTCGTCCGGACATGGCACAAGGCGGTGGTGTAGACGCCGGTGCCCTGGACGCGGCCCTGGCCTTGACCGTGCCGTTTGTCGAGGCAGGTATTTAAGGCATTGTTAACCGGCCCGTGGTCTAGTCGCGGGCTTGTTCGGTGCTGGTTGATTGGATATTTAGGCGCCCCTTTACGGGCTGAGGCGGCTTGGAAATGGCTTTGATCGTACAGAAATTTGGAGGCACCTCGGTCGGCTCTGTCGAAAGAATCGAGCAGGTGGCCGACAAGGTTAAGAAATTCCGCGATGCCGGTGACGACCTGGTGGTGGTGCTATCGGCCATGAGCGGCGAGACCAATCGCCTGATCGAGCTGGCCAAGGCAATCAGTGGCGACCAGCAACCGCTGCCGCGTGAGCTGGACGTGATCGTGTCGACCGGTGAGCAGGTGACCATCGCCTTGCTGGCCATGGCCCTGAACAAGCGTGGCGTGCCAGCGGTGTCCTACACGGGCAGCCAGGTGCGCATTCTCACTGACAGCGCGCACACCAAGGCGCGCATTCTGCAGATCGATGATCAGAAAATTCGCACCGACCTGAAAGCCGGCCGCGTGGTAGTTGTAGCTGGGTTCCAGGGTGTGGATGAGCACGGCAACATCACGACCCTGGGGCGTGGCGGTTCGGACACCACCGGCGTGGCCCTGGCAGCGGCCCTCAAGGCTGATGAATGCCAGATCTACACAGATGTGGACGGCGTCTACACTACCGATCCGCGTGTCGTGTCCGTGGCCCAGCGCCTGGACAAGATCACCTTCGAAGAGATGCTGGAAATGGCCAGCCTCGGTTCCAAGGTGTTGCAGATCCGTGCGGTGGAATTCGCCGGCAAGTACAACGTTCCGCTGCGCGTATTGCACAGCTTCAAAGAGGGTCCGGGCACCCTCATTACTATTGATGAAGAGGAATCCATGGAACAGCCGATCATTTCCGGTATCGCTTTCAACCGTGATGAAGCCAAGCTGACGATCCGTGGCGTGCCAGACACCCCGGGCGTGGCTTTCAAGATCCTGGGTCCGATCAGCGATGCGAATGTTGAAGTCGACATGATCGTGCAGAACGTCTCGCACGATAACACCACCGATTTCACCTTCACCGTGCACCGCAACGAGTACGATGCGGCATTGAAAATCCTGGAGAACACCGCGAGCGAGATTGGCGCCCGTGAAGTGGTCGGCGATACCAAGATTGCCAAGGTGTCGATCGTGGGTGTGGGCATGCGTTCCCATGCCGGCGTTGCCAGCCGCATGTTTGGGGCTCTGGCCAAGGAAAGCATCAACATCCAGATGATCTCTACCTCGGAAATCAAAGTCTCGGTAGTGATCGAAGAGAAGTACCTGGAACTGGCTGTACGTGCGCTGCATACCGCGTTCGAGCTGGACGCTCCGGCCCGCCAGGGCGAATGAAGTAATGCCAGGAAGGCGCGGTCTACCGCGCCTTTCCTTTTTTTGTAGGGCGCATGGTCTTTTGCGTGCGCTCGACAATACTTAGGCCGTTGGGGCTATGACTCTCGGGTCGTAGGTCGAACGCCTTTTTTTTGCAGACTGTTGTTCCTGAAATGAAATGCGTGAGGAGAAAGGTATGCTGATTCTGACTCGTCGGTGCGCAGAAAGCCTGATTATCGGTGATGGCGAAATCACCGTGACCGTGCTCGGCGTCAAAGGCAATCAAGTACGTATCGGGGTTAATGCTCCGAAAGAGGTAGCGGTCCACCGCGAGGAAATCTACCTGCGGATCAAGAAAGAGAAGGACGAAGAACCAAGCCTTTAATTTTTATCGTTTTTTATGTTTGCAAACGGGGAGGAACGTGGTTAATATACGCCCCGTGTTGCGGAGAGCTGGCCGAGTGGCCGAAGGCGCTCCCCTGCTAAGGGAGTACACCTCAAAAGGGTGTCGGGGGTTCGAATCCCCCGTTCTCCGCCATTATTTGCTTAGTACGTTGCAATCTGGTTTTTTCGGTAAGTTGTTGAAAATTAACGAAAAAATAGCTTTACATAGAGATTGAACGGCCTATAATGCGCGGCAACAAATGCACTCGTAGCTCAGCTGGATAGAGTACTCGGCTACGAACCGAGCGGTCACAGGTTCGAATCCTGTCGAGTGCACCATTTAAGAGTTAACTGCAGCAACGCAGGTAACTTGGCTTCAACCAGTTGTGATCTGGTCTAAAAACACAATCTGCACTCGTAGCTCAGCTGGATAGAGTACTCGGCTACGAACCGAGCGGTCACAGGTTCGAATCCTGTCGAGTGCACCATACAAACAAAAAGCCCGCCTAGTGCGGGCTTTTTGCCGTCTGGCGTTTGTGTCGGACTTTATCTTTTTCTCCTTCCTCATGTGTTTTCCGTTCAGGCGGTGGCGTCGCAGTTCTTATATGCAGCCAATACTCAGCTTTGGCTCGCAAGCGCTTGTTCTTTCCAGTTTTTTGACGTTAAAGACGGCCGGGCGGTGTATCATTGCGCCCGTCAGCCCCGCCGGGGCTTGTGGAATACCTCCATGGACTTACCCAGTAGTTACTCAGTACCCCGCTTTACCAATCATGAATTGACTGATTGATCCTTCCGGCGTGCCCCGCTGCTGGGAGTGGAGTTCGCCTATGACCGAAGTAGAAGTAAAGAAAACACAGGACAGCCTGCAGGATCGCCTGGCTCAAGTCATCGAGCTGCTGCAGCGCCAGCGCGTGGTCGAAGACCTTACCCATCGCCAGGAAGGTCCGAACCACGACCGCGTTGAAAACCTGGTCCACCGGCAAAACCTCGTCGAGTTGCAACGCAAACTCGATGACCTGCACTCCGCCGACGTTGCCTACATTCTCGAAGCGTTGCCGCTCGATGATCGACTGACCCTCTGGCAGTTGGTCAAGGCTGACCGCGACGGCGACATCCTGCTCGAAGTGTCCGATTCGGTTCGTGAAACCCTGATCGCCGACATGGACGATCACGAGCTCCTGGCTGCGGCCAAGGAGATGGATGCCGACGAGCTGGCTGACCTCGCGCCTGAGCTGCCCCGTGATGTTGTCCATGAGCTGATGGAGGCTCTTGATGGCCAGCAGCGTGAGCGCGTGCGCTCCGCGTTGTCCTATGACGAGGATCAGGTCGGCGCCCTGATGGACTTCGAGATGGTCACCATCCGCGAAGACGTCAGCCTGGAAGTGGTTCTGCGTTACCTGCGCCGCCTGAAAGAGCTGCCTAGCCACACAGACAAACTGTTCGTGGTCGATTACGAAGGCATTCTCAAGGGCGTGCTGCCGATCAAGCGGCTGCTGGTCAACGATCCGGAAAAAAGGGTTGCTGACCTGATGGCCAGCGATACCGTGAGTTTTCACCCGGATGAAGACGCCTACGACGCGGCTCAGGCCTTCGAGCGTTACGACTTGATCTCGGCGCCCGTGGTCGACAAGAACGGCAAGCTGATTGGCCGTCTGACCATTGACGAAATCGTCGACCTGATTCGTGAAGAGAGTGAAACCGAAGTCCTCAACATGGCGGGTCTGCGTGAAGAGGAAGATATTTTTGCGTCGGTCTGGCGTTCGCTGCATAACCGCTGGGCGTGGCTGGCCGTTAACCTGATTACGGCGTTCATCGCTTCCCGTGTGATCGGGCTATTTGAAGGCTCCATCGAAAAACTGGTGGCGCTGGCGGCGCTGATGCCGATTGTGGCGGGTATTGGCGGTAACTCCGGCAACCAGACCATCACCATGATCGTGCGCGCCATGGCGCTGGATCAGGTGAGTACTGCCAACTCTTCTCGGCTGCTGCGCAAGGAACTGGCTGTGGGCCTGATCAACGGCCTGGTGTGGGGCGGCGTGATTGGTGTGGTGGCCTACTTGCTGTATGGCAGCTGGTCGCTCGGGGTGGTGATGACCGCCGCCATGACGCTCAACCTGCTGCTGGCCGCGCTGATGGGGGTGCTGATCCCCATGACCCTGGCGCGCCTCGGTCGTGACCCGGCCATGGGCGCCAGCGTGATGATCACGGCCATGACTGACAGTGGTGGCTTCTTCATCTTCCTGGGCTTGGCGACGATTTTCCTGCTCTGACCTGTCTCCCCTGCGTTGGCGTCCCCGCTGGTCGCGGGGTGTCAATGCGTCCGCTATGCCGCCTCGAAAAGGCTCGACAGCTGCTACGTGCTAACGCTGTCGAAGCCTGTCTAAATCCCAGGCAAAAAAAAGCCAGCACATGGCTGGCTTCGGCTTTCAGTTGCAGATCAATTGGCTTCTGCGGCCGCCTCGACGTCGTGCGCGATAAGCGAGACGAGGGCATTTTGCTGGCGGTGGGAGAGCTGACGAAAACGCTGCAGCAGTTCGCGTTCGTGCAGCGACAGCTCAGGGCTGTCCAGGCGCATGCTTAGCTCGTCACCCAGCGCACCTTCCTGAATAAGGCTCTGTTCCAGGCGCGCGATGATTTCGGAGTTCATGCTGCGGTGATGATTGCGAGCCACCTCGGCAATGCGTTCCCGCATTCCGTCTGGCAGACGTACGACGAACTTGTCAGCCGTACGGCTGGAATAAATTGCCTGTTTCAATGGGCGCATATATTTAACCGGTTAGTTCAGGGGAGCGGTTTTTGGAATTGGCCGCAAGCGATGAGAGTTAAGACAAGACTCACGACCAAAGTTCAACCCGAATTGCAAAGAGGCCGCATCATGCCTCAGATTTGCCAGTTCCTTGGCGTCAATTCTGTGACAAATATTGAACTGCCTAAAGGCTTTATGCCAGCACTCATTTGTATTTTTGCGGACTGGTTGGAAATCTTTTCTGCGCGGGGGACAGATACTCGATCATCCCGCAGGCCGGGCCGCAACGGGGTTTTGAGGCCGCACATGGTATCGCAAAGTGGCCTTTTGCCCTTGTGTTAAGACTAGTGGCAATTTGCCGATTTACTAGGGCGAGGCGACATAAGGTAGGGCGAAGGGGAAGGGGATCAGCGCAAAACCGGGTCGAATTTGATGCGGCGACCCATAACCAGGCTTAGCAGCAGAAGGCTTGCGCACACACCGCTGGCGATCAGTGAGGTGAGTTGAACGTCTTGGGAGTCGGCCACCAAGCCATAGATTCCAGTCACGGTGGTCATGCACACAAACAGCCAGGCAAATTTGGTCATGAGCGGTTTCCTCAGAAAACCCAGTGTTCAGCGGCTGGGGCGGCCTGGGTAGCTTGGGCCAAGCGTACCGGCGGTTGGGCATTCGGCGTCATGACTGCCAGTTGCGGGCGTTGTTGCAGGTGATGTGGTACCGCTTGGCTGATCTGAGCCGGGTCGTTGCTGCCAGTCGACTGAAAGTGAAATGTCACCAGTGCCGTCAGGGCAACGGCGTTAAGGACTAACAGAAGGGCACTGTTCATGGTCATGTTCTCCGCTTAACGCCGTAGTTGAAAGGGGTGTTGCAGGAGAAGTATTGCAGGTCTCGTGCCAATCTATTAATTCAATATAATCAATGACTTGAGACTTGATTTAAGCGTCGGGAGGTTGCAATTTGCAATGCCGGCATTTTGGGGGAGTGCATTTTGCACGATTGGGCGAAGTGCCCGTATTTATGGGGCGAAACGGCAATTATCTGGCCGCACCTCGTCCTACACTCAAAAAGCCCACGGACGACATGACAAAACCGACCTCGGCCGTTAACATGCACGCCGTCCGTCACAACGCCACTGGCCCGACGGCTGTCATAAGTCCCAGTAGCTCAATTGGATAGAGCATCCCCCTCCTAAGGGGAAGGTTGGCCGTTCGAACCGGCCCTGGGACACCAGATTCAAAGCCCCGCACAGCTTATTCTGTGCGGGGCTTTTTTGTGCCTGTGCGGTCTTTTCAAACATCAATCGAACCTTGCCGCCGATCAATGTTCACAGCAGGTGTTGCCGGGTATTTTTCGCCACGGTGTACCTCTCACGCCACCCCGCGTCGTCTGAGCTGTTCAAGCAAAATAATCCCCGGAAACAGCTCGTACCGCCTGTCCGGAACCGGCCACCCAGGACTATCATGCCGATAGCCCTGTCTCTCACTGCAAGGAGCCGCTCGGAACGCCGATGCGCCAGATCTGGAAATCTTTTCGAGCCCTTTATTTCGCCTCCTTGATGATGCTGATCGGCTCCGGCCTGCTCAGCACTTACCTGGCTTTACGCCTGGCGGCCGACCATGTCGACAGCCTGTGGGTCGGTGCGCTGATGGCGGCCAACTACTTCGGCCTGGTGCTGGGCGGCAAGATCGGGCACCGCCTGATTGCCCGTGTCGGGCACATCCGTGCCTATGCCACTTGCGCCGGGATCGTCGGCGCCGCGGTATTGGGGCACGGCCTGGTCGACTGGTTGCCGGCGTGGATCGTGCTGCGGATGATCGTCGGCCTGGGCATGATGTGCCAGTACATGGTCATCGAGAGCTGGCTCAATGAGCAGGCGGATGCCAAGCAGCGGGGCGTGGTGTTCAGTGGCTATATGATCGCGTCCTACCTTGGGCTGGTGCTGGGTCAACTGATCTTGGTCATGCATCCCCAGCTCGGCCTTGAACTGCTGATGTTGGTGGCGCTGTGCTTTGCCCTGTGCCTGGTGCCGGTGGCCATGACTCGGCGCATTCACCCGGCCCCCCTGCATCCGGCGCCGATGGAGCCGCGCTTCTTCATAAAGCGCGTGCCGCAGTCGCTGAGTACGGTGTTGGGCGCGGGGCTGATCGTTGGTTCGTTCTACGGCCTGGCGCCGCTTTATGCATCTCAGCAGGGGCTGACGACGGAGCAAGTCGGTCTGTTCATGGGTAGCTGCATTTTTGCCGGGCTGCTGGTGCAGTGGCCGTTGGGCTGGTTGTCGGATCGCTATGACCGTGCGCTGCTGATCCGTTGCTTTGCCCTGTGCCTGGCGGTGGCGGCATTACCCCTGGCGATCATGACCCAGGTGCCGCTGGAAGTGCTGTTCGTCGCGGGATTCCTGTGTTCCCTGGTGCAGTTCTGCCTGTACCCGCTGGCGGTGGCGTTTTCCAATGACCATGTGGAAGGCGATCGTCGGGTGTCGCTGACCGCCATGCTGCTGGTGACTTACGGCGTCGGCGCGAGTATCGGGCCGTTGCTGGCTGGTGTGATCATGAAGATGTTCGGCAGTCATATGCTGTATGCCTTCTTCAGCCTGTGTGCGTTGATCCTGGTATGGCGCATCCGGCCGAAGGCGGTGACCAACCTGCATCAGGTGGAAGACGCACCGCTGCATCACGTGGCGATGCCCGACAGCATGTCGAGTTCGCCGCTGGTGGCCGCGCTTGACCCGCGCGTCGATGAGCAAGTGGTACAGGAGCAGATGCAGACTGTCCCCGACCCCGAGCCGCAAGTTGATCCGCAGCCGCCGGTGGACGAGCCCGCCTTTGTTGGGCCCCCGGAACCCCTGGGGCCGGAGGAGCATCCTCACGATTTGAGCAGGGCGCGCCCCTGAAAGCAAAAACGGGCAGATCCCCAAAGGATCTGCCCGTTTTTTTTGCCGCGATCTTCAAGGATTAAAAATCGTCGTCCTTGTCGAAGCGTCGCGCTTCACGTTGCAATTGGTATACAAAGCGCTCGACCTGACGCTGCACCAGGCCGCTCATGTTGTGGAAGCGCACACCGGCGAAGGTGGTGTTGATCTTGTCTTCGAAGTGCAGGTACCGCAGTTCGACCGAGGTCGTCATGCTGCCAAACGGCAGGGCGGCGATAAAGCGGTCGTAGACCTGGCCCAGTTGCAACCGCTCGGAGATGTCGCCTTCAAAGCGCAGTTTGCAGCCGGTGGCGGAGATATCCAGCAATTTGCCGTTGACCGGCGCCTTGAGTTTTTCGCCGCCGAGTTCGATGTTCACCAATTGCGCCAGCTTCAGCGCGGCGCGGAAGGCGTTGCGGCGCTGATGGTAGACCACCTCGTCCGGCAGGCTGCCGGTGTAGATACGGTGGCCATCTTTTTCGCTGATGGTCAGGCTGCCGCTGCTTTCCCAGGCGACGCGCACGCCGTCGTGGAAGCCTTCGATACGAAAGGGTTCACCGTTTTCGAGGTAGCGTTCGCCATCACGGGGGATCATTTCGTCCAGCGCCAGCGTGTTGCTGTCGCGGTTGACGTCCACCAGATAGCTCTGGAAGCGCTGGCTGCGCTCGTGGAAGGTGATGATCAGCGGGTCATGGCTGTCTTGCAGCATCCGCAAGGTGCCGGCGATTTCCAGAGGCGTGGTGAGGACCTTCGGTGGCTGCGGGGCATCTTCCGCATTAAGGGCGTTGAACACGGTTCTTCCATCTCCAGACAAAATACGACTACACGCAAGAACCGGCATTTTGCCAGCATGTGGCGCGCCTTGGATAGGGCGCACGGTAAACCGGCGTCAGGCTTGGCTGCGGGTGCTTGGCTTGACCAGGCGCGAGGTGGAACCTTGGGCGTTATACAGTGCCGGCGGCTCGCCGCCGTGGAGTATACGCAACTGGTTGGCGGTCGTGGCTTGCTGAAGCTGGATCGATTGACCGTTAAGCAGGTTGGCTTCCTGGCACTGGGCGAGCACTTGATTGAGTTCTTTGCTCTGGCTCAGTAACTGATCGCCGACCGAAGAGTGGCTGGCCAACTGCGCCAGGCCATCGTGGTCTGCCGGCAAGCCAAGGCTGATCAGGATCTGGCTGCGTTTTTTGCCGTGCTGTTCCAGCAGGACAATCAACGACTGCTTGCGCGCCAGAATTTCTTCCAGCAGCGGCATATCCCGGCCGTAAAGGGCCAGTGATTCTTCTTTTAGCAGCTCCAGCAATTGTTGCGTCGGCGCTAGATCATCAATGATCAGTTGCAGCAAATGTTCGTCGTGATGCATGGCTGGCCTTGGGTTTTAAGCGTCCAAAAGCCCTGCGCAGGCCTTTGCCTAGCGCTCGGCTTCGAAATTAAGCAGCTTGCTGGCTACACGGTTGCTGTCGACTTTATAGCTGCCATCGGCGATTGCCTGTTTCAATTCGGCCACACGGGCTTTATTGACCACCGGTTGATCGCGCAGCGAGTCAGTGACCTTCTGCAACTGTTGAGCCTCATTGCTCAGGTGTACGGATTCCCCGCTCTGGCTGGCCTGTTCTGCCTTGGCGGGCAGTGGCGGGGCCTTGGCTTCTACGCTTTCCTTGGTGCCGGTGGTACGCGTAGTGCCTGACGTTGCCGGGGTGTTATTTAAACGACTGAAATCGATGACCATGATAAAAAACCTCTGGGTATTTGGACGCTTGCCATGTTTTCGGCCATACCCGGATAAACTTTAGACGCAAATGACAATAAATCTGCGTATGGGCTACCTCCTGCACAGTGTAGGAAAACCCGGCGTCCTGTACCAGTCATCTATAGAGCGACCTCGACTTGCCCTGGGGCTGTTACCCGCGCCTTGATCACGCGGTTGGAGTTGAGGTTCTTGACGCGAATCTGTTCACTCATGCCGCCATTGGACAGCGCTTCACCGGGCATTTTCACGTTCAGCGTACCGCTGCTGGCGGAAATCACCACCTGGTCGCCCTTGCGAATTACCTCGGCCTGCTCCAGATGCACCAGCGTGATGACCTGGTCGGTGACCACTGGTCGGGTTAATTTTTGCCCGACGGCCTGGTCCACAGACGTCAGGTAGCCCTGGCTGATCAGGCTGATGTCGCGTTCGCGCAGTACAACGTCCTCAAAACCGATGATGCCGGTGCGTTTGAGCGGCCGGGCCACTACCACTACATCGCGGAACAGCTTGACCTGAGCCGGCACAAACACCGTCCAGGGCGAGGCGCCGTCGCAGCGCACCCGCACCGTTACGCGGCCGATGGGCTGGGCGGGGCTTTCCAGGGTGGCTGTCAATTCCTTGTCGCACATGGGCATGCGCAGCCGTGGGTCCAACTGGTTGACCTGGATTTCATAACGCCCCGGTGTCTGGGTGGTTGCCAGATAATCTTCTACAGTGAACTCAAGAAAGCCCTGAGTGACGCCGATAAGTAGATCAGGCAAGGTGACGTTATCTGCGCGGGCCGTGGTGTTCAGGCTCAACGCAAGCAGCGCCACCAAGGCGCAGAGCAATCTGCGGTACTGTGGGAATCGAAGGCGTCGGGAAACTGTCGTTTTAATATCCATGGCCAATAAATAGCAAAGCTCGTGCCGTTTAGTGTTGGGTGCGCGTCGCACCTTCAAGGTTTTAGCGTAGGAGTCTGGGCATGGCAGGAGTAATGGATTCAGTAAACCAGCGCACACAGCTGGTAGGGCAGAATCGCCTGGAGTTGTTGCTTTTTCGCCTGGATGGCAAGCAGCTGTATGGCATCAACGTGTTCAAGGTGCGGGAAGTGCTGCAATGTCCCAAGCTGACGATCATGCCCAAGTCCAGCCCCGTGGTGTGTGGCGTGGCCAACATCCGTGGCGCGACCATCCCGATTCTTGACCTGGCCCTGGCCACCGGTTCGGCTGGCCTGCAGGACCGCGAAAACCCGTTCGTGATCATCACCGAGTACAACACCAAGACCCAGGGTTTCCTGGTGCGCTCGGTGGAGCGCATCGTCAACATGAACTGGGAAGAGATTCATCCGCCGCCCAAGGGCACCGGCCGCGACCACTACCTCACGGCAGTGACGCGGGTCGATAACCAATTGGTGGAAATCATCGACGTGGAGAAGATCCTCGCCGAAGTGGCGCCGACCTCGGAATCGATTTCCGTGGGTGTGGTGGATGCCGAAACGGCGCACAAGGCAGTCTCGCTGCGTGTGCTGACGGTGGATGACTCCTCGGTGGCGCGCAAGCAGGTGACCCGTTGCCTGCAAACCGTCGGCGTGGAAGTGGTGGCGCTCAATGATGGCCGCCAGGCGCTGGATTACCTGCGCAAGCTGGTAGATGAAGGCAAGAAACCGGAAGAAGAATTCTTGATGATGATCTCCGACATCGAGATGCCGGAAATGGACGGCTACACCCTCACGGCTGAGATACGCAGCGATCCACGCATGCAAAAATTGCATATCATCCTGCATACTTCGTTGTCGGGCGTATTCAACCAGGCGATGGTCAAGAAGGTCGGTGCCGATGACTTCCTGGCCAAATTCCGTCCTGATGACCTGGCATCCCGGGTAGTCGCCCGGATCAAGGCAGCAGATCATAGCTAAGGGCTTTTTTCCCCTGGCGATCACACGATTTTAGAGGCGGTATCAGTGTCTACGGGTAATTTGGATTTTGAACAGTTCCGGGTCTTCCTGGAAAAAGCCTGTGGCATATTGCTCGGTGAAAACAAGCAATACCTGGTATCCAGCCGTCTTAATAAACTGATGGAGCAGCAGGGCATCAAGTCCCTGGGCGAGTTGGTTCAACGGATCCAGGGGCAGCCGCGCAGTGGCCTCAAAGAGATGGTGGTCGATGCCATGACCACCAACGAAACCTTGTGGTTTCGTGATACCTACCCCTTTGAAGTGCTCAAGAGCAAAGTGCTGCCGGAGGCCATCAAGGCCAGCCCGGGCCAGCGCTTGCGCATCTGGTCGGCGGCCTGCTCTTCGGGGCAGGAACCGTATTCGATCTCGATGTCCATCGATGAGTTCGAGCGGACCAACATGGGCCAGTTGAAGGCCGGGGCGCAGATTGTTGCCACTGACCTGTCCGGCACCATGCTCACCAACTGCAAGACCGGCGAGTACGACAGCCTGGCCTTGGGCCGTGGTTTGTCCCAGGAGCGCCTGCAACGTTACTTCGACCCCAAAGGGGCAGGACGTTGGGCGATCAAGGCGCCGATCAAGAGCCGCGTGGAGTTCCGTTCGTTCAACCTGCTCGACAGCTACGCCAGCCTGGGCAAGTTCGACATGGTGTTCTGCCGCAACGTACTGATCTACTTCTCGGCAGAAGTGAAGAAAGACATCCTGTTGCGCATCCACGGCACCCTCAAGCGTGGCGGTTACTTGTTCCTCGGTGCTTCCGAGGCGCTGAACGGCCTGCCGGATCACTTCCAGATGGTGCAGTGCAGCCCGGGGATCATCTACCAGGCCAAATAAAAATGTGGGAGGGGGCAAACCCCCTCCCACATTTGTTTCTGCGGCAAAGTTGATGAAAGCGGCAACTCCCCATTGCCGCTTTACTGGCGCCACGCGGAAACCCGTTGCCGCTTTTCTGGCATTGCCGCCGGCAACCTCCTCGCAAACCCTTGATTCATGGGCTTTTCAGAAACTGGCATGCGCCTTGCTATAACCCAGTTAACGAACAGCAGGTCAGCCTAAAGGTTTCCGCCATGAGCATCAGCTTCGATAAAGCGCTCGGTATCCACGAACAAGCCCTGGGCTTCCGCGCCCAGCGTGCTGAAGTCCTGGCCAATAACATTGCCAACGCCGACACCCCGAACTACAAGGCTCGGGATCTGGACTTCTCCGCCGTGCTCGCCGCACAGCAGGACAAGACCAAGAACGGCACCTTCGCCTTGAACATGACCAACAACCGTCATATCGAAGCGCAAGGCCTGAGCAGTGGTGACGAGTCGTTGCTGTATCGCACGCCGATGCAGCCGTCGATCGACCAGAACACCGTCGACGCCCAGCTGGAGCAATCGGCGTATGCCGAGAACTCGGTGAACTTCCAGGCCAGCTTTACCCTGCTCAACAGCAAATTCAAAGGGCTGATGTCAGCCCTGCGTGGAGAGTAAGCCATGTCCCTGTCCAGTGTTTTCAATATTGCCGGTAGCGGCATGAGCGCCCAGACCACGCGGCTCAACACCGTCGCCAGTAACATCGCCAACGCCGAGACCGTGTCGTCGAGCATTGACCAGACGTACCGTGCCCGTCACCCGGTGTTTGCCACCATGTTCCAGGCCGGTCAGAACGGCGGCAGCGACTCGCTGTTCCAGGAGCAGGACGCAGCCGGCAAAGGCGTGCAGGTGCTTGGCGTGGTCGAAGACCAGAGCAACCTCGAAGCCCGCTACGAGCCTAACCACCCGGCGGCGAACGAAAAAGGCTACGTGTACTACCCGAACGTCAACGTGGTCGAGGAAATGGCCGACATGATTTCCGCCAGCCGCTCGTTCCAGACCAACGCGGAAATGATGAACACCGCCAAAACCATGATGCAGAAGGTCCTGACCCTGGGTCAGTGATAAGGGGCGCCAAATAATGGCCATCGTTGATACGACTACTAATTCAGCAGTCCAGGACCTTTTCAATTCCAAGGTCAGCACTGCAACAAACAATGTCGCAAGCACGGCTTCTGCGGCCACCGGCAATCAGTCGTTGGGCAAGGACGCATTCTTGCAACTGCTGGTCACCCAACTGAAAAACCAGGACCCGCTGTCGCCTCAGGACAACGGTGCATTCGTGGCCCAGTTGGCTCAGTTCAGCAGCCTGGAAGGCATCAACACCCTGAACGACTCGGTGAATGCAATCTCCAGCAACTTCAGCTCTTCGCAGGCGCTGCAAGCTTCGTCGCTGGTAGGGCGTTCGATCATCACCCAGACCGACAAGGCCCTGGTGGATACGAGCAAGAGCATGAACGGTTCGGTGGCGGTGACTGCTGCCACCGGCAACGTCGCCATCAAGATCACCGACAAAGACGGCAACGTGGTGCGCACCATCGACATGGGCGCCCAGAGCGCCGGCACCTCGGACTTTATCTGGGATGGCAAGAACGACGCGGGTGAGGTGGCTCCAGCGGGCACCTACACCTTCGCGGCCACGACCAAGAACGACAAGGGCGATTCAGTGGCCCTGGCCACTTCGCTGCCTGCAACAGTGACCAGCGTTACATTGAGCAAGACCGGCGGCGAAATGCTGCTGAACCTTGCAGGCGGCATGGGCAGCGTCAAACTGTCGCAAATTCAGACTATCGGTACATAGAGCCGGCTAACTACGGCAGAGGGAGAGAAACATGTCTTTTAATATCGGCCTTAGCGGCCTCTATGCGGCCAACAAACAATTGGACGTGACCGGCAACAACATCGCCAACGTCGCGACCACTGGCTTCAAGTCGTCCCGTGCGGAATTCGCCGACATCTACGCCGCGTCCAAACTGGGCACCGGGCAGAACAGCATCGGCAACGGCGTGAACCTGGCGGCGGTGTCCCAGCAGTTCACCCAGGGTGACGTCAACGGCAGCGGCGGCGTGCTGGACATGGCGATCCAGGGCGGCGGCTTCTTCGTGCAGAAGGGCAGCGACGGTTCCCTGGAATACACCCGTAGCGGTGCGTTCCGCGCCGACAAAGACGGCTACATCACCAACAACACCGGCACCTCGCGCCTGCAAGGTTACGCGGCGGATGATGACGGCAAGATCATCAAGGGCGGCTTGACCGACCTGCAACTGAACTTGTCTTACCTGCCGCCGAAGGCGTCCACCAAAGTGGACTCCACCAGTAACCTGAACTCGTCGGAGCCGGTGATCAACCAGACTACCAAGCCGTTCAACCCTGCCGACACCACCACGTTTACCACTCAGTACAGCACCACCTTGTACGACTCCCAGGGCAACTCCCACGCCATGGTGCAGTACATGGTGAAAACCGACGCCAACGAGTGGAACGCCTACACGTTGATCGACGGCCGTAACCTGGATGGTTCCAAGCCGACAACGACCGGTACCACTGCTCCTGTGCCGTCGACCATTACCTTTGATGGCGCGGGTAAGCTCAAGGACGTTGTGACCGGCGGCGTGAGCAGCAAGACCTTGACACTCACTGGCTGGGTTCCAGGGTCGGTGACCGATGGCACTTGGACGCCGAACGACGCGACTGCCGGTCCTATTGCCGTGAACATGGGCAATATCACCCAGTACAACTCGGCCAGCTACCGCAACCCGCCGACCACTGACGGTTACGCTACCGGCCAGATCACCGGCCTGAAAATCGACGGCAACGGTGTACTGTTCGCCACGTTCAGCAACCAGCAGAGCAAGGCCATCGGCCAGATCTCCCTGGCCAGCTTCAACAACGAACAGGGCCTGCAACCGGCAGGCGGCACTACCTGGAGAGAGACCTTCTCCTCGGGCCAGCCGGGTTACGACACCCCGCAAGCCGGCACCCTGGGTTCGATCGTGGCCAACTCCCTGGAGAACTCCAACGTTAACCTGACCAACGAGCTGGTGGACCTGATCAAGGCCCAGAGCAACTACCAGGCGAACGCCAAGACTATCTCCACCCAGAGCACCATCATGCAGACCATCATTCAGATGACGTGATGCGGTAACGCTCCACAAAAAAGCCCCTCGCAAGAGGGGCTTTTTTGTGGACGGTGGAAATGTATCTGGCAAAAAAAGCCCCCGATACACCGTAGGCATATCGAGGGCTTTTCAGCCTTGGGAAATCAGGCCCAAGGCGGATTCAGCTTATTGGCAAGCTTCGCAATCCGGCTCGTCAATCGCGCAGGCCTTTGGCACAGGTGCCGGGCCGGCTGGAGCAGCGAGTACCGAATCATCACCATGGTTGCCGCTGGACACAGCGTTCAGCTTACCGGTGTTGATGGTCGACTTCTCGGTGCTGGTCGCGGCCAGGGCACGGAGGTAGTAAGTGGTTTTCAGGCCACGGTACCAAGCCATGCGGTAGGTCACGTCCAGCTTCTTGCCCGAAGCGCCGGCGATGTACAGGTTCAGGGACTGAGCCTGGTCGATCCACTTCTGACGACGGCTGGCGGCGTCAACGATCCACTTGGTGTCCACTTCGAAGGCAGTCGCGTAGAGCTCTTTGAGTTCTTGCGGGATGCGCTCGATCTGCTGCACGGAACCGTCGTAGTACTTCAGGTCGTTGATCATGACCGAGTCCCACAGGCCGCGGGCCTTGAGGTCGCGAACCAGGTACGGGTTGATCACGGTGAATTCGCCCGACAGGTTCGATTTCACATACAGGTTCTGGTAAGTCGGTTCGATCGACTGCGATACGCCAGTGATGTTGGCGATGGTGGCGGTCGGCGCGATGGCCATGATGTTGGAGTTACGAATGCCTTTCTGCACACGGGCACGTACCGGCGCCCAGTCCAGGGATTCTTCCAGGTCAACATCGATGTACTTCTGGCCACGTTGCTCGATCAGGATCTGTTGCGAATCCAGCGGCAGGATGCCTTTGGACCACAGCGAACCCTGGAACGTCTCGTAGGCGCCGCGCTCGTCGGCCAGGTCGCAGGAAGCCTGGATCGCGTAGTAGCTGACCGCTTCCATGGACTTGTCGGCGAACTCGACCGCTGCATCCGAACCGTAAGGAATGTGCTGCAGGTACAGCGCATCCTGGAAGCCCATGATGCCCAGGCCGACCGGACGGTGCTTGAAGTTGGAGTTCTGCGCCTGTGGCACCGAGTAGTAGTTGATGTCGATTACGTTATCGAGCATGCGTACTGCGGTGTTGACGGTGCGTTCCAGCTTGGCGGTGTCCAGCTTGCCGTTGACGATGTGGTTCGGCAGGTTGATCGAGCCCAGGTTGCAAACGGCGATCTCGTCCTTGTTGGTGTTCAAGGTGATCTCGGTGCACAGGTTCGAGCTGTGAACCACGCCCACGTGCTGCTGCGGGCTGCGCAGGTTGCATGGATCCTTGAAGGTCAGCCAAGGGTGGCCGGTTTCGAACAGCATGGACAGCATCTTGCGCCACAGGTCTTTGGCCTGGATGGTCTTGAACAGCTTGATCTTGCCTGGGTACTGGGACAGGGCTTCGTAGTACTCGTAACGCTCTTCGAAAGCCTTGCCGGTCAGGTCGTGCAGGTCCGGCACTTCGGATGGCGAGAACAGGGTCCATGGGCCGTCATCGAAGACACGCTTCATGAACAGGTCCGGGATCCAGTTGGCGGTGTTCATGTCGTGGGTGCGACGGCGGTCATCACCGGTGTTCTTGCGCAGCTCGATGAACTCTTCGATGTCCATGTGCCAGGTTTCCAGGTACGCACACACAGCGCCTTTGCGCTTGCCGCCCTGGTTGACCGCTACGGCGGTGTCGTTCACGACTTTGAGGAACGGCACGACGCCTTGCGACTTGCCGTTGGTGCCCTTGATGTACGAACCCAAGGCACGCACCGGAGTCCAGTCGTTGCCCAGGCCGCCAGCGAATTTGGACAGCATGGCGTTGTCGTGGATTGCGTGGTAGATGCCCGACAGGTCATCCGGCACGGTGGTCAGGTAGCAGCTCGACAGCTGTGGACGCAGGGTACCGGCGTTGAACAGGGTCGGCGTCGACGACATGTAGTCGAAGGACGACAGCAGGTTGTAGAACTCGATCGCACGGTCTTCTTTGTGCTTCTCTTCGATCGCCAGGCCCATGGCCACGCGCATGAAGAACACTTGCGGCAGTTCGAAGCGGATCCCGTCCTTGTGGATGAAGTAACGGTCGTACAGGGTTTGCAGGCCCAGGTACGTGAACTGCTGGTCACGCTCGTGGTTGATCGCCTTGCCGAGTTTTTCCAGGTCGAAGGTGGCCAGGATCGGGTTCAGCAATTCGAATTCGATACCCTTGGCGATGTAGGCAGGCAGGGCCTTGGCGTACAGGTCAGCCATCTCGTGGTGGGTGGCGCTGTCAGCCACGCCCAGGAAGCCCAGGCCTTCGGCACGCAGGGTGTCCATCAGCAGGCGCGCGGTCACGAACGAGTAGTTCGGCTCACGTTCAACCAGGGTACGGGCGGTCATCACCAGGGCGGTGTTGACGTCGGTCAGGGCCACGCCGTCGTACAGGTTCTTCAGGGTTTCGCGCTGGATCAGGTCACCATCGACTTCTTCCAGGCCTTCGCAGGCCTCGGTGATGATGGTGTTCAGGCGGCCCAGGTCCAGCGGTGCAAACGAACCGTCGGCCAGGGTGATGCGGATCGACGGGTGCGCTTGCACGGCGGCTTCTTCGGCCGGGGTGCGCACGGCACGTTCCTTGGAGCGGGCGTCGCGGTAGATCACGTAGTCGCGTGCGACTTTCTGCTCGCCGGCACGCATCAGGGCCAGTTCGACCTGGTCCTGGATTTCTTCGATGTGGATCGTGCCGCCCGATGGCATGCGACGCTTGAAGGTCGCGGTGACTTGTTCGGTCAGGCGGGCAACGGTGTCGTGGATGCGCGACGAAGCGGCAGCGGTGCCGCCTTCAACTGCAAGAAACGCTTTGGTGATGGCGACGGTGATTTTGTCATCGGTGTAAGGAACGACAGTGCCGTTACGCTTGATCACGCGCAGTTGGCCAGGTGCAGTGGCGGACAGATCCATATTCGAATCTGCTGCCTGCGGCACGGAGCCCTGCGGGTTCTCGCGAGTTGTGTCGGTTTGCATGGGGGGTTGTCTCCACATTCTGTATTTATTTGGGCACCATCAAGGTGCCCACCGTTCCGTCCTGAAGCATTTACAACAGGCCTGGGCCTGGCATAACAACTTCGGGACAGGAGGAAGGGGGCTGTTCGCGCCGCTTCCATGCCGAAGTCTTCGGTTCGGGGCTTGAATGCCCCTGGCCGTATTCCTGATGGGTGACAGTTGCCAGCTTCCAGCACTGCAACACCCGTACCGTTTTCCGCTGTTGGAGCTTGAAAACGGCTGCCATCCGCTTGAGCGGTTTGGGCTTTCAAAAAATGCTTGGGTTCGACCAAACAGGAGCAAGAAAGGGCTTGAGTTTCTTGTCTGATTTGTGTTGGGTCTTTTCGCTCAAAACCCTACATGTAGGGTTTTTTTAGCGCCGAGGTACAAGATAATGCGTTTTGGGGGGCTTAGCAACGCACTGCCTGTGGATAACGCTGTGGGTAAAATGTGTATGAAACGTAGAACACCCGTGTAGGCCGCAGTGCTGCTGGATTCGGCCGTTTGTCACTGAATATTCCAAGTTAAAAACAGCCGGTTGGATTTTTGAGGGCGCGAACCCTATCACAAAAAAACGCGATCACCGAATGGATTTACCGGCTTGTGTTTGAGGGTTGGGGCATGGCTACAATCGACCTTCAATAGAGGCAGTAGTGTGCTTCCCGTACATGACAATAATTAGAATCGAGGTAGCGCATGGAGCAAGAAGCCTGGCAAATCCTGATCGTCGAGGATGACGAGCGATTGGCTGAACTGACCCGTGAGTACCTGGAAAGCAACGGCCTGCGCGTGGCGGTCGAAGGCGACGGAGCCCTGGCCGCCGCACGGATCATCGCCGAGCAACCCGACCTGGTAATCCTCGACCTGATGTTGCCCGGCGAAGATGGCCTGAGCATCTGCCGCAAGGTACGCGAGCGCTACGATGGGGTGATCCTGATGCTCACCGCCCGCACCGACGACATGGACCAGGTGCTGGGCCTGGACATGGGCGCCGATGACTACGTGTGCAAGCCCGTGCGCCCGCGCCTGTTGCTGGCGCGCATCCAGGCGCTGCTGCGGCGCAGCGAGCCGGCCGAACCCGCCACTGTGGAAAACCAGCGGCGCCTGCAATTCGGCCCATTGGTAGTAGACAACGCCCTGCGCGAAGCCTGGCTGCACGACGGCAGTATCGAACTGACCAGCGCCGAATTCGACCTGCTGTGGCTGCTGGTGGCGAATGCCGGACGCATCTTGTCCCGCGAAGAAATCTTTATCGCCCTGCGCGGCATCGGCTATGACGGCCAGGACCGCTCCATCGATGTGCGCATCTCACGCATCCGCCCGAAAATCGGCGACGATCCGATCCATCCGCGCCTGATCAAGACCATTCGCAGCAAAGGCTACCTGTTCGTTCCCGAAGCCTGCGCCGACGTGCCGCTGTGAACTCGATCTTCCTGCGCATCTATGGCGGCATGTGCGCGGCGCTGATCCTGGTGGCGCTGCTGGGCGTGCTGGCTCTGCACCTGCTTAACGAGGTGCGCAGTGGTCAGTACCGCGAGCGCCTGGCCCACGGCACCTTCGCCCTGATGGGCGACAACCTGCAGCCTATGAGCGCCATCGAACGCCAACGCGCCCTGGCAGTGTGGGAGCGTTTGCTGGGCATCCCCCTGGAGCTGCGCAGCCTCACCGACGCGCAGTTGGACCTCAGCCAGCGCAACCGCCTGCAACGCGGCCAGGTACTGGTCGAGCAGACTGGGCCCCATGCCGCCCGGGTGCTGCGCCTGGTCAGCGATAAAGAGCAATGGGTGCTGACGGGTGAGGTGCAGCAGATCAGCGAACAACTGGCCCGTGCGACTATTTACCTGCTGGCCGACGAATTGGTGCGCTTCCCCGTGGCCGAGCAGCCGCAACGGTTGGCGGATATAAAGCAAGCCAAGGGCTTTGGCTTTGAAATGCACCTGATGACCCTCGATCAGGCCGACATGGACGACGACCAGCGCCGTCGTGTGTCGGAGGGTGACACGGTGATGGCCCTGGGCAAGGGCGGCGACTCGATCCGCGTGTTCTCCGGCATCGTTGGCACGCCCTGGGTACTGGAACTTGGCCCGCTGTATCAAATGAACCCGTATCCGGTGCAATGGCTGGTCCTTATCGCCTTGATCGGCCTGACCCTGATCGGCCTCATCGTCTATTTATTGGTACGCCAGCTTGAGCGCCGGCTCCGTGGCCTGGAAGCCGCGGCGACACGCATCGCCAAGGGCAACCTGGAAGTGCGCGTGCCCGCCCGGGGCGCGGACTCGGTGGGCCGCCTCGCCGCCGCCTTCAATGGCATGGCCGAGCACTTGCAGCAATTGCTGGCGATCCAGCGCGAGCTCGTGCGTGCGGTGTCCCACGAACTGCGCACACCGGTGGCGCGCCTGCGCTTCGGCCTGGAGATGATCGGCGATGCTGCCACACCCGAGGCCCGGCGCAAGTACCTGGAAGGCATGGACGGCGATATCCAGGACCTTGATGGCCTGGTGGATGAAATGCTCACCTACGCACGGCTCGAACAGGGCGCGCCGCAGCTGACTTTTCAGCGGGTCGACCTTAATGCGTTGCTGGATCAGGTGATTGGCGAATTATCGCCACTGCGTGCGCAGGTGGCGGTGGCGCGGGGAATCTGCTTGTCATCGGCCCATTGGGACGACGCCTGGGTCGACGCCGAGCCCCGCTATTTGCACCGCGCCCTGCAAAACCTGGTGAGCAACGCAATGCGCCATGCCAAGGGCCAGGTGCTGATCAGTTATCAGGTGGGGCAGGTGCGCTGTCGCATCGATGTGGAGGACGACGGCCCTGGTGTGCCGGAAAGTGCATGGGAGCGTATCTTTACGCCGTTCCTGCGACTGGACGACAGCCGCACCCGCGCTTCCGGCGGCCATGGCCTGGGCTTGTCGATTGTGCGACGGATCATCTATTGGCACGGCGGGCGGGCGCTGATCAGCAAGAGCAACAACCTGGGCGGGGCGTGCTTCAGCCTGAGTTGGCCGAGGGATCAGGACAAAACCTGACACCCGATAGCGATCGATCAGGCACCAACGGCCACCAGGCTCAACAACTGCCCGTCATCCACCGCAAACTGCCCAGTCAGCTCCTTGCCGTGGCACCACTCGCTGGACAGGTCAGTCAGCAGCCGCAAGCGCACATGGCCGGCCTCGGTCCATTCAACCACCTCGGCATGCTCAAAATAGAAGCGCTTCTGCACAATCGGGTAGAGCGCCTTGAACAGGCTTTCCTTGACCGAAAACGTCAGCGTCACCAGCAACGCAATCTGCTCTCGCGGCACGTTGGCCATACGTTGCAGCTCATCAGCCGTCAGAATTTCCCCGGCCAGCCGCTCCGCCCGTTCCAGCGTCAGTACATTTTCCAGGTCCATTCCCAGCCCGCGCCATTGCGCCTTGTACCCGACAACCGCCGCAGCATGCCCGGTGCTGTGGGTGATGGAGCCACTGATGTGTCCAGGCCAGACCGGTGCACGGTCTTCGCCGATGGCCGGGACGCATTCAAGTTGGTCAAGCTGTTGCAAGGCTGCGCGGGCGCACAGGCGACCGGCCAGGAACTCGGCCTGGCGCTTGGCCACCGAGCGCTGGATGCTCGCCGGTGGCGGCACGGCGCAGTGCTGGAAATCACCCGCCGCCAACAACGCCGGGTCGAAGCGGGTGCCGATGAACACCGTGCCCGGTAAAGGTTCGGGCAGCGGCCAGTGGTCGTTGAGTGGGGTGCAGCAAGCAGGTAGACGGTTCATGGGCGGTAGTTTGCCGAGTTGACGCGCCAGAGGATAGCCCGCAGCGGTGTGCCGCCTGTTCAGGGGGAGTTCAGGGGCGTTTGCGTAGGCTGGTTCCAACAGCCAAACGCGTATGAGGTAACACCATGACTGCGATCAAAAAGCTGATGTTGGCGTTGACCATGCTTAGTGCCACCGCCGGGGTCCAGGCCTCTGATGGTGACTTTGCCGCATTCGGTCGCGAGAAAACCAAGAAAACCAGCACCTTGATTCAACGCGTCAGCTTTGATGACGCAAGCAGTCAGCCTACGCCTTGGGGCCAGTCACTGGGCGTTACTGCACCACAGCCGGCGTACCGCACCGGTTATGCGCACCTGAGCGGCCGGTTCAATGGCATTAAACTGCGCCCGCAAGACCTGCAGGGCCGCTATGATGTCCCCCTGTCGGACAGTTGATTTGCTTTGGAGAGCCTTATGAAATTGCTGGTGGTGGAAGATGAGGCGCTGCTGCGTCATCACCTGTTTACCCGCCTGACCGACAGCGGCCACGTGGTCGAGGCTGTGGCCAATGCCGAAGAGGCGCTGTACCAGACCGGTCAATTCAACCATGACCTGGCGATCATCGACCTCGGCTTGCCCGGCATGGGCGGCCTGGACCTGATCCGCCAACTGCGCAGCCAGGCCAAGACGTTTCCGATCCTGATCCTCACCGCGCGCGGCAACTGGCAGGACAAGGTCGAAGGCCTGGCCGCCGGCGCCGACGACTACGTGGTCAAACCGTTTCAGTTCGAAGAGCTGGAGGCGCGCATGAACGCCTTGCTGCGTCGCTCCAGCGGGTTCACCCAGTCGACCATCGTTGCCGGGCCCTTGCTGCTGGACCTCAACCGCAAGCAAGCGTCCCTCGACGAACAGCCGCTGGCGCTGACTGCCTACGAATACCGCATCCTTGAATACTTGATGCGCCATCACCAGCAAGTCGTCGCCAAAGATCGCTTGATGGAGCAGCTCTACCCGGATGACGACGAGCGCGATCCAAACGTCATTGAAGTCTTGGTCGGTCGCCTGCGCCGCAAGCTGGAAGGCCCGGCCGGGTTCAAGCCGATCGACACCGTGCGTGGCCTGGGCTACCTGTTCAATGAGCGCTGCCGTTGATCCGCTCGTTACGCGTGCGCTTGATGCTGGCGGCCGCGACCTTGGCCGTGTTGTTTATGCTCGGCCTGCTACCGGCCATGCAGGGCGCATTCAGCCTGGCGTTGCAGGATTCCATCGAGCAGCGCCTGGCGTCGGACGTGACGACGCTGATCTCCGCCGCGCGGGTCGAAAATAATCGCCTGATGATGCCGGCGCAGTTGCCGGACGAACGTTTCAACCTCACCGACAGCCGCTTGCTCGGCTATATCTACGACCGCGAAGGCCACCTGGTGTGGCGCTCGCGGGCGACTCGGGAAGAAAACATCAATTACAAGCCGCGCTATGACGGACGCGGCAATGAGTTTGCGCGGATTCGCGAGGCGGACGGCCAGGAGTTCTTCGTCTACGACGTGGAAGTCAAACTGCTCGGCGGCAAGAGCGCGGCGTTCAGTATCGTTGCCCTGCAACCGGTGCGTGAATATCAGTTGACCCTCGAAGGCCTGCGCGAAAACCTCTACCTGGGCTTCGGTGCCGCCTTGCTGGTGCTGCTCACATTATTGTGGCTGGGCCTGACCTGGGGTTTGCAAGCCCTGCGGCGCTTGAGCCAAGAGCTTGACCAGATCGAAGGCGGCACCCGCGAAAGCCTGTCCGAACAACACCCGCGCGAACTGCTGCGCCTCACCGGTTCCCTTAACCGCTTGCTGCACAGCGAGCGTGAACAACGGGCGCGGTACCGCGATTCCCTTGATGACCTGGCCCACAGCTTGAAAACGCCGCTCGCGGTGTTGCAAGGCGTGAGCGAAGACATGGCCAAGCGCCCCGAAGACCGCGACCAGGCCTGGGTGCTGCAATCGCAGATCGAGCGTATGAGCCAGCAGATCAGCTACCAGTTGCAGCGCGCCAGCCTGCGCAAAAGCGGCCTGGTACGCCATCAGGTGCGCCTGGAACCGGTGCTGCAAAGCCTGTGCGATACGCTGGGCAAGGTCTACCGCGACAAGGGCGTCAGGGTGTCCTTTGAGTTGCCGCACGCCTGCGACGTACCGATCGAGAAGGGCGCCCTGCTCGAATTGCTCGGCAACCTGCTGGAAAACGCCTATCGACTGTGCCTGAGCGAAGTGCGCGTCAGCCTGACGGAGAATCTCGAAGGCATCGAGTTGTGCATCGAAGATGATGGGCCAGGCGTGCCGCCCGACCAGCGTGCGCGGATTCTGCAACGGGGCGAGCGGCTGGACCGCCAGCATCCGGGGCAGGGGATTGGGTTGGCGGTGGTCAAGGACATCATCGAAAGCTACGGCGCGCGGCTGACCTTGGGGGATTCGCCGTTGGGTGGGGCGGCGTTCAAGATCCATTTTCCGGCAGTGTAGTCTGTAGTGCCTGGGCTGGCTCTATCGGGGGCAAGTCGAATCGTCGCACCGCCCCTCCCACCTTTGACTGTGTTCACAAAGTTTGATGTGTGAATAAATTCAAAATGTGGGAGGGGCGGTGCGACGATTCGACTTGCCCCCGATGAGGCCCTCACACACAACACACCCCTAACTCTCCTGCGCGCGATAGGCCCCCGGCGTCAGCCCCGTCCACTTCTTGAACGCCCGATGAAACGCCGACGGCTCGGAAAACCCCAACTGCTCGGCAATCTCCTGCAACGACAAATCCGCCCGTCCCAGATGGTAGATGGCGATGTCCCGTCGCAACTCATCCTTGAGCGCCTGAAAGCTGGTGCCTTCTTCACGCAAATGCCGACGCAGGGTTTGCGGGCTGATGTGCAGGTGCTGCGCAACGGCTTCCAGGTCTGGCCAGGGCGTACGGTCGCGGCTCAGCAAGCGACGCAACTGGCTGCTCAAGCTGTCGCCTTCGTCCGGGCGTGACAGCAGGTCGGCGGGGGAGCGCTCCAGAAAGTGCTTGAGGGTGCGCTCGTCCTGTAACAGCGGCAGGCTCAGGTAGCGGGCGGGAAATACCAGGCTGCTGCTCGGTGCGCCAAACACCTGGGTGCAGGGAAACAGCAGGTCATATTCCCCGGCGTGGGCAGGCATCGGGTAGCTGAACGTGGCCTGGTGCAAGCGAATACGCTGGCCGATCAGCCAACTGCCCAGGCGATGCCAGATCACCAGCAGGCATTCGCTGAGGAAGTGATCCGGGTCCCAGAGTTGTGAGTCATCCAGGCTCAGTCGGGCCATTTCGCCTTCCCGCGTCAGCTGCCAGCGCGGGCCTTGCGGGAATAGGCTATAAAATAATAAGCCGCGTTCCAGAGCCTTCTCCAGGGTGCGGCAGTGGATCAACGCATGGCACATCATGGCGAAGGTGCCACGTTTGCTTGGACCGTCGGCAAAACCCAGGTACTCGTCGTCCAATGCCAACCAGAGCATTTGCAACAGCCGGGTAAATTGCTCCGGCGCCATTCGGGCGCGAGGTTCAGTCAGCAGCTCCGGGGTGATGCCCAGTTGTTGCAGCAGGGCCGAATAATCGTAACCGGCCCGACGCGCACCGCCGAGGGCGGCCCGGGCGTAGTGACTGGCGATGGTACGTTCACGCATGCGGGGCCCTCGTCCATGGAATGGCGGATGGTAGTCAGCACCCGGCAGGGCGACAAGGCGGATATCCGCCAAATTGTAGGACGCGATTGGGCACAGTGGCGGAAACTCGCCAACGGATCTGGCGCTTGGGAGGGCGCCTGAAAACCCTCAGCCCTTATGCCTGAAGGCGTTTGGCGTTTTTCGGCAAAGTGGCACGACGTTTGCGATAAGGATTACAGCGCAGGCCTGAACCTACAGGCTTCGCAAACAACAAATCCCTCCAGTGCAGGAGGGTTCGCAATTCAAGTGTCGTGGGCAATGGCGGATATTTGCCACACGGGACGATTGAGGAATTTTGCAATGACGACTCGTCAGCCAATCTACAAATCCCTGTATTTCCAGGTGATCGTTGCAATCGTTATCGGTATTTTGCTCGGTCACTTCTACCCGCAGACCGGTGTGGCCCTCAAGCCGCTGGGTGACGGGTTTATCAAACTGATCAAAATGGTCATCGCCCCGATCATCTTCTGCACCGTTGTCAGCGGCATCGCTGGCATGCAAAGCATGAAATCGGTCGGCAAAACCGGCGGCTACGCGCTGCTGTACTTCGAAATTGTTTCCACCGTTGCCCTGCTGATCGGCCTGATCGTGGTGAACGTTGTGCAACCGGGCGCCGGCATGCACATCGACGTCGCGACCCTGGACGCTTCCAAAGTCGCGGCCTACGTGACCGCCGGTAAAGACCAGAGCATCGTCGGCTTTATCCTCAACGTGATTCCGAACACCATCGTCGGCGCCTTCGCCAACGGCGATATCCTGCAAGTGCTGATGTTCTCGGTGATCTTCGGTTTCGCCCTGCATCGCCTGGGTGCCTACGGCAAGCCGGTGCTGGACTTCATCGATCGCTTCGCCCACGTGATGTTCAACATCATCAACATGATCATGAAGCTCGCGCCAATCGGTGCCCTGGGCGCCATGGCGTTCACCATCGGTGCCTACGGCGTAGGTTCCCTGGTGCAGTTGGGCCAACTGATGATCTGCTTCTACATCACGTGCCTGCTGTTCGTGCTGGTGGTGCTGGGTGGTATCTGCCGCGCTCACGGTTTCAGCGTGATCAAGTTGATCCGCTACATCCGTGAAGAGCTGCTGATCGTGCTGGGTACTTCCTCCTCGGAATCCGCGCTGCCACGCATGCTGATCAAGATGGAGCGTCTGGGTGCGAAGAAATCCGTAGTGGGCCTGGTCATCCCGACTGGCTACTCCTTCAACCTCGACGGTACTTCGATCTACCTGACCATGGCTGCCGTGTTCATCGCCCAGGCGACTGACACCCACATGGACATCACCCACCAGATCACCCTGCTGCTGGTGCTGCTGCTGTCCTCCAAAGGCGCTGCTGGCGTGACCGGCTCGGGCTTCATCGTACTGGCTGCAACCCTGTCTGCCGTAGGCCACCTCCCGGTTGCCGGCCTGGCGCTGATCCTGGGTATCGACCGCTTCATGTCCGAAGCCCGCGCACTGACCAACCTGGTCGGTAACGCGGTTGCCACTATCGTTGTGGCCAAGTGGGTCAAGGAGCTGGACACCGACAAGCTGCAAAGCGAGCTGGCGTCCGGCGGTACCGGTATCTCGGAAACCCGCGAAATCGATGACCTGGGCGTGGCCGAAGGCCCGGCACCTGTCGTCAAGTAAGCCGCTGATGGCGTGAATCCACGCCAATAGCTATCCGCAAACGCCCCGACTGGTTCGGGGCGTTTGCGTTTCTGCCCGGCCACTTTTGAATCGGTTTGCTTTACAGTAAATGAATACTTCATCAACAACGCTGGCGGGAGACTGAATGGACAGTGTGGATTTGAATGTCCTGCGCAGCGTGCTCGAGTGGCGCCGCGCCGGGCAGCGAGTGGTGTTGTACAGCGTGGTCCAGACCTGGGGCAGTGCTCCGCGTCCACCGGGGGCGATGCTGGCCCTGAGGGGAGATGGGGTGGTGATTGGCTCGGTCTCCGGCGGTTGCATCGAGGATGATTTGATCGCCCGGCTGCAGGACGGCCGCTTGCCCGATGACGGCCCGCCGGTGCAGTTGGTGACCTACGGTGTCACCCGCGATGAGGCGGCGCGTTTTGGCTTGCCCTGTGGTGGTACGCTGCGCCTGACCGAAGAGCGGGTGGACGACTGGGGCTGGGTCGCGCAGTTGCTGGCGCGCTGCGAGGATCATCAGATTGTTGCGCGGGTGCTTGATCTGGCAACTGGCGAAGTGACACTTAGCGGCGCGAGCAAGACCGATGTGGTCACGTTCGACGGCGAACGCCTGCGCGCCATCTACGGCCCACGCTGGCGCCTGCTGCTGATTGGCGCCGGGCAGCTGTCGCGCTATGTGGCAGAAATGGCGCGCCTGCTGGATTTCGAAGTGCTGATCTGCGACCCACGCGAAGAGTTCGTGTACGGCTGGGAAGAGCAGCATGGCCGCTTTGTGCCGGGCATGCCCGATGAAGCGGTGCTGAATATCCAGACCGACGAACGCACGGCCATTGTCTGCCTCACCCACGACCCGCGCCTGGACGATATGGCGTTGCTGACGGCGTTGAATTCCAGTGCCTTCTATATCGGCGCGCTAGGTTCACGGGTCAATACCCAAAAGCGCCGCGAAAACCTCGCCGCGCTGGGTCTGTCGGCAGAGGCGATTGCCCGTTTGCATGGGCCGATTGGCTTGCATATCGGCAGTCACACGCCGGCGGAAATTGCGCTGTCGCTGCTGGCGGAAATTGTCGCGATCAAGAACGGCGTGGCGCCGATGCAGAAAAAACCGTTGCCGGCGGTGGCTGAGTGACCGTGACGGCTATTGTGCTGGCGGCGGGGCAGGGCAGCCGGTTCCGTGCCGAGACGGGTCAGGACAAACTCTTGGCACAATGTATCGGCCTGGACGGCGTGACGCGGCCAATGATCGAGCAGGTGCTGATGAATTTGCCGGCGAGTGTAGTGGATCGCTGGGTGGTGACCTCGCCGGGGCGTGTGGAGGTTATCCGCTTGGCCGAGGCTTATGGCTGTCAGGTCTTGCTGTTGCAATCAGCGGGGATGGGCGACAGCATCGCGGCTGCGGTTGCGGCCAGTGCATCAGCCGAGAGTTGGCTGGTGGTCTTGGGCGATATGCCGTTTATCCAGCCAGCGAGTATTGAGCAGGTGATTGGCGCGGTGTCGGCAGAGCGTATTAGTGTGCCGGTGCAGGTGGGGCAGTATGGGCATCCCGTCGCGTTTGGCCGGGCGTTCGGGCCGCACCTGATGGCGCTGACCGGTGATCGCGGTGCCAAGCTGTTGTTTGACCAGGCAGCGTTGCGGGAGGTGCAGGTGGAGGATCCAGGCGTGTTGTGGGATGTGGACGTGCCCGCGAAGTTGCAATATCGATAAATCGGCTGTCTAGTCCTGAAATAGGTTTACACCTGTTTGAGTCTCAAAACGCCTGATGCACCGCATCGGGCGTTTTGTATTTCAGGGATAAGTGCGGCCGCTCCCCGTTGTAGATCAGCACCGACTCATC
>NZ_RWIO01000003.1:0-71804 GCF_009764655.1 Pseudomonas sp. PB105 | reverse complement strand
CGGAGTGCCGCCAGTACATCCTGCGCCAGGCCTTCGAAGAAGCGATCCACACCCACGCCTACCAGTACTGCATCGAATCGCTGGCCATGGATGAAGGCGAGATCTTCAACATGTACCACGAGATCCCCTCGGTCGCCAAAAAGGCAGCCTGGGGCCTGAAGTACACCCGCTCCATCTCCGATCCGAAGTTCGAAACCGGCACCGTCGAGACCGATAAAGAGCTGCTGCGCAACCTGGTCGCCTACTACTGCGTCCTGGAAGGCATCTTCTTCTACTGCGGCTTCACCCAGATCCTTTCCATGGGCCGCCGCAACAAAATGACCGGGGTGGCGGAACAGTTCCAGTACATCCTGCGTGACGAGTCGATGCACCTGAACTTCGGTATCGATGTGATCAACCAGATCAAAATCGAAAACCCACACTTGTGGGATGCCGAGATGAAGGAAGAAGCGACCCAGATGATCCTGCAAGGGACTCAGTTGGAGATCGAATACGCGCGCGACACCATGCCTCGCGGTGTGTTGGGCATGAACGCGGCGATGATGGAGGACTACCTCAAATTCATCGCGAACCGTCGTCTGTCGCAGATTGGGTTGAAGGAAGAGTATCCGGGGACGACGAATCCGTTCCCGTGGATGAGTGAGATTATGGACTTGAAGAAAGAGAAGAATTTCTTTGAGACTCGCGTGATTGAGTACCAGACCGGCGGCGCGCTGAGCTGGGATTGATTCAACACTGACCAAAAATGTGGGAGGGGGCAAGCCCCTCCCACATTGGTTATCGGTGCTCCATCGACTTACAAACACTCTCTTATGCCCAACCAAACCATCAAGACCCCTTGCGTCGGCCTCTGCTCCACCGTTTACGGCGATCTGGTCTGCCGCGGCTGCAAGCGTTATCACCATGAAGTCATCCAGTGGAATGGCTACAACGCCGAGGAAAAACAGGCGGTGTGGCTGCGCCTTGAGCAATTGCTGGTGCAGGTGATGGCCAGCAAGCTGGAGGTGTTTGATCCACTGCGTCTGCGCCAGCAGTTGGAAGACCGCAAGATCCGCTTTATGCCGCACCAATCCCCCTACTGCTGGGCCTACCAGTTGATCGCACGGGGTGCGCGGGTGATATCCAGGCTGGACGCGTATGGGCTGGCGTTATTGCCGGAGTTTCGTGAGCGCCACCTGGCGGATCTGCGCGATGCAATCGACCGCGAGTTTTTCCTGCTGTCCGAAGCGCATTACGAGCGGTATATCGCGCCGGGGTTTATCCGCGAGGCATTTGGCCCGCCGTTGATCGCTGCCTTTTAACCCTTCAATTGTGGTTAAAATGCCGCCCGCTCAACGACCGACGCTCAACGATGACCCCAGACGCACTCGCCACCCTGCACGCCCACCTGCTCAATGCCCTGGCCACTGTGCCTGCGGAAACCCGGCGCCTGTTCCACGGCCGTGGCCGTTGCTGGCCGGGTCTGGAGCAACTGACGGTGGACTGGCTGCAGGGCGTGGTGCTGGTGGCCTTGTTCAAGGAAACCGAACACCTGGACGCCCTGAAGGCGCAACTGTTGCAGATCGACTGGGCCGGATTCGGCGCCCACACCGTCGCCCTGCAACACCGCTACCTGCCGCAAAGCACCACCGAATGGCTGGTGGGCGAGGCCATCGACGAATTGACCATCACCGAAGGCGGCCTGCGTTACCTGATCGACCTGGGTAAAAAGCAGAACAGCGGGCTGTTCCTCGATATGCGCTACGGCCGCAACTGGGTGCGCGAACAGGCCGAGGGCCAGCGCGTGCTCAACCTGTTTGCCTACACCTGCGGGTTCTCGGTAGCCGCCATCGAAGGCGGCGCCGACCATGTAGTCAACCTCGACATGGCCCGTGGCGCCCTCAGCCGTGGCCGCGACAACCATCGCCTGAATGGTCATGACCTGAGCAAAGTGACCTTCCTGGGCCACGACCTGTTCAAGTCCTGGGCCAAGGTCACCAACAGCGGCCCCTATGACTTGGTGATCATTGATCCGCCGTCCTTCCAGAAAGGCAGCTTCCTGCTGACCAAGGACTACCAGCGCGTATTGCGTCGCCTGCCGGACTTACTCACGGCGCAGGGCACGGTGCTCGCTTGCATGAACGACCCGGCCTTTGGCGAAGACTTCCTGATCGACGGCGTTACCCGCGAGGCGCCGGGCCTGCGCTTTGTGGAACGCCTGCAAAACCCACCTGAATTTCCGGATATCGACGTGCAAAGTGGCCTGAAGGCCTTGGTGTTCCGTCAAGGCTGATGCCGAAACGTCCTACGCTTGCTACGCTAAGTGATACGCCGGGCGGTGAACCTTATGACCCCCTTCCCGGTCGATACCTGCATTCCCCGGCCAGACTCGACGGCGTCACGTTGTCGGCTGCCCCGTTTGACCTTTTGGAGAACCGCCCGTGATATCGACCCTGCATGTAGCCAGAATCAAAGCCTGGGGCGCCCACGGCTTCACCGCCACCGGTGTGGTGCTGGCCTTCCTGGCCACCCTGGCGCTGCTGGAGAACTCACCCAAGGCCTGCCTGTTGTGGCTGGGCCTGGCGCTGGTGGTGGACGGCGTCGACGGTTCCCTGGCGCGCCGGGTCAATGTCAGCACGGTACTCCCCAGCTTTGACGGCTCGGTGCTGGACCTGGTGATCGACTACCTCACCTACGTGTTCATTCCGGCACTGTTTATCTACCGCTACATCGACCTGCCGGAGTTTACCCACCTGTTTACCGTGTCGGTGATCCTGGTCTCGTCGCTGTTCTGCTTCTGCAACGTCAACATGAAGAGCAAGGACAACTACTTCGTCGGCTTCCCCGCCGCCTGGAACGTGGTTGCCTTGTGCGTGTACATCATCCAGCCGGACGCCTGGGTGACCCTGCTCACCGTGATCGGCCTGGCGCTGCTGACCGTAACGCCGATGAAGTTTCTGCACCCGTTCCGGGTCAAGCGCTTCATGCCGATCAATATCGCCGTGACCACCATCTGGTTGCTGTGCAGCTTCTTGATGGTCGTGGATTACCCGAACACCAACCCGTGGACGTTTGGGTTGTGGTCGGTGATGTCGGCGTATTTCCTGGGGATTTGCATCTGGCGCACGGCGCTGGAGTGGCTGGGTACACACAAATAACCCAGCGGTCACGGTTAACAATGTGGGAGGGGGCTTGCCCCCGATAGCGGTGGGTCAGTTAGACACAAGCTGACTGATACACCGCTATCGGGGGCAAGCCCCCTCCCACATTTGGATCTCCTTACATTCGGAAGGTAAGATGGCGACCCTCAGCAGTCCCGCCAACAATAAGCCCTGCCCATGCCCTTCGAACTCAGCGTTGACCTCACCACCCTCGCCATTCTCGCCGTCGTGGCCTTCGTCGCCGGTTTTATCGACGCCATCGCCGGCGGCGGCGGCCTGCTCACCACGCCCGCCCTGCTCACGGCCGGCATGCCACCGCACCTGGTATTGGGCACCAACAAGCTCAGTTCCACCTTCGGCTCGGCCACCGCCAGCTTTACCTTCTACCGCCGCAAGCTGTTCCACCCGCGCCAATGGGTGCACGCCATCGTCGGTACGCTGATCGGTGCGTTGACCGGTGCAGTGGTCGCCCATTACCTGCCCGCCGAAACCCTGAACAAGATGCTCCCGGTGATCGTCTTCGGCTGTGGCCTGTACCTGTTGTTTGGCGGTACGCCCAAGGCAGCATTGGATAACGACGCGCCGATCAAGAAGAAGTGGCAGTCCACCCAAGGCTTTGGCCTGGGTTTCTACGACGGCGTGGCCGGCCCCGGTACGGGCGCGTTCTGGACCGTCAGCACCATGCTGCTGCATCCCATCGACCTGGTGAAGGCCAGCGGCGTGGCGCGCAGCATGAACTTCGTCAGCAACGCGGCGGCGCTGTCGGTGTTTATCTTCAACGGCTCGGTGGACTGGATCGTCGGCCTGGCGATGGGCGTCTCGGTGATGTGTGGCGCGTTCTTTGGCGCACGCAGCGCGATCAGCGGCGGCGCCAAATTCATTCGCCCGGTGTTTATCACCGTGGTCCTCGGCCTGACGGTGCGCCTAGCCTGGCAGCACTGGTTCAGCGTGGCCTAGGCGACGGGCCAGGTAGAGGTCGATCAGGTAGCGCGCAATCGAGCGTGACGCCGGCAACGGCGGCAGGTCGTGGATGTTGAACCACTGCGCGTCTTCGATCTCGTCGGCCTGGGGCACGATATCGCCACCGGCGTACTCGGCGTGAAAGCCCAGCATCATCGAATGGGGGAACGGCCAGCACTGGCTGCCCATGTACTGGATGTTCTTGACCTCCACCTGCACTTCTTCGCGCACCTCGCGGATCAGGCAGTCCTCGGCCGATTCCCCCGGCTCGGCAAACCCCGCCAACGTGCTGTACACGCCTGTCACAAAACGCGGCGAACGGGCCAGCAGGATCTCGTCGCCCCGGGTCACCAGCACGATCATGCTCGGCGAAATCCTTGGGTAGCTGCGCAGGTCGCACGCCTGGCAGAACATCGCCCGCTCCCGTGGCACCTGGACCATGGCCTGGCCGCAACTGCCGCAAAACCGATGCTCCCGCGCCCACGTACCGATCTGAGCGGCGTATCCGAGCACTTTGTAGAGCGTGTGATCACCTTGCAGCATGAAGCCGCGCAGGCCTTGCCAACTGCAACCTGGCACGTCAGTGGCGGCGTCGAGTTCCAGCAAATACACCGGCTCACCGTCGAGGTGGCCGATGCCGTGCTCGGCCAACACCACCAAGTCCTGGCGCTTGAGCCATTCGCGAGGGAACAGCGGGCCGTTGGGGTCATGCAAAAAGCCGTCGCGGCTGCGGGCGACGGCCCAGCCGCCGGGGGTGTCGTTGTCCAGCAGCGTTGTGGTAATCCAGCCTTGGGTCATGTCAGTCAATCCACGAATTCGGGTTTCTGCTTACTCATATGGGCCGCGATGGCCACGCGCAGGTCGTTGGATTGCAACATAGCCGCGTTCCAGGTGGCAACGTATTCCAGACCATCATTGACCGTGTGGTCACGCATGTAGCTGATCATGGCCTTGGTGCCGGTCACGGCGATCGGCGACTTGGCGGCGATCTGATGGGCGATTTCCAGCACACCGGCCAGCAGTTGCTCGTGATCGGCGTAGACGCGGTTGACCAAGCCAATGCTGCGTGCTTCCTCGGCGCCGAACTGGCGCCCGGTGTAGGCCAGTTCACGCAGCATGCCGTCGCCGATGATGCGGGGCAGGCGTTGCAGCGTACCGACGTCGGCGGCCATGCCGATGTCGATTTCCTTGATGGAGAACTGCGCATCTTCAGCGGCGTAGCGCATGTCGCAGGCGCTGATCAGGTCGATGGCGCCGCCGATGCAATAACCGTGGATCGCCGCCAGTACCGGCTTGCGGCAGTTGTCGACCGCGTTGAACGAGGCTTGCAGTTCCAGGATCTTGCGGCGCAGCAGGCGTGCGTTGCGGCCAACGTCCTTGCCGAACGCATTGGCCACCGAGGCCAGCATCATCAGGTCGATGCCCGACGAAAAATGCTTGCCGGCGCCGCTGAGTACCACGGCCCGCACGGCGTCGGTGTCTTCGATCCATTGGAAGATGTCGATGATCTCGGTCCAGAACACCGCGTTCATCGCGTTGATCTTTTCCGGGCGGTTGATCTGCACATGGGCAACGTTGCCAGTGACTTCGACGACGAACGCTTGGTATTCGGACATGGCAGTGATCCCTGGCTGGCGAGTGATAAGGCCCGAACTATAACAAGGGTGCACCACGGCGCATCGGCCAAAAGCGGGACTGGCAAAAAACCCTGCCAGGCGCCATCCTTGGCGCTTTAAGCCGCCCTACCCGCGGCGCTCGACGTTTTAAGGAAATGCCATGCACGCCCAACCCCTCGCCACCGCCGATTTGGACTTCATCGAAGAAACCCTGCTCAAGTACGGCGATGACCATTCGGTGCTGAACCTGGCGGAACTCGACGGCTACTTCACCGCCCTGGTATCCAGCCCCGCGCAGGTCGATATTGCCGAGTGGTTCCCGGCGATCTGGGGTGGGCAGAACCCGGAGTGGGAAAGCGCCGAAGAGGCCCAGCAGTTCCTGGACCTGTGCGTGCGTCATATCAACCTTCTGGCCGCCCAACTGGCGACCGACGCCCAAGGTTTCAAGGCACGCTTCGATGACACCGACCATCAAGGCCAGACAGTGACCCTCGCCGAAGAATGGTGCTTTGGGTATATCCGTGGCGCCGCCATCGGCAACTGGCCAACACTGCCCGCCGCACAGACCGCGCTGCTGGAGAAGATCTCCTGGTGCGCCGAGCAGGACAACTTCGAATTGCCGGCCGACCTGGATGTGCAGGCCCACCAGCAACGCGTCAGCGAGATCGAACCGGCAGCGCGTGCCCTGCATGATTACTGGCTGAGCCAGCGCTAAACCTCGACAAGCACCGCACCTTTGGCCGATTATTCGGGTCCGCCCGTCGGCCACTCCGTCCCACCTTGCCTTGATCAGGAGCCTTGTACCTTGAGTTCGCAGAAAACCGTGACCGTTACACCGCCCAACTTTCCCCTGAACGGCAAGGTCGCACCGCCCGGCTCCAAATCCATTACCAACCGCGCCCTGCTGCTGGCCGCCCTGGCCAAGGGCACCAGCCGCCTCAGTGGCGCGCTGAAAAGCGATGACACCCGCCACATGTCGGTAGCCCTGCGCCAGATGGGCGTAACCATCGATGAGCCGGATGACACCACCTTTGTCGTCACCGGCTCCGGCAAGCTGCAGTTGCCTGCGCAACCGCTGTTCCTCGGCAATGCCGGCACGGCGATGCGCTTCCTGACGGCCGCCGTCGCCACCGTCGAAGGCACCGTGGTGCTGGACGGCGACGACTATATGCAAAAGCGCCCGATCGGCCCGCTGCTGGCCACCCTCGGCCAGAACGGCATCCAGGTCGACAGCCCCACCGGTTGCCCACCGGTGACCGTGCACGGGGTGGGCAAGGTCCAGGCCAAGCGCTTTGAGATTGACGGCGGGCTGTCCAGCCAGTACGTCTCGGCCCTGTTGATGCTGGCCGCGTGCGGTGAGGCGCCGATTGAAGTGGCGCTGACCGGCAAGGACATCGGTGCCCGTGGCTATGTGGACCTGACCCTGGATTGCATGCGTGCCTTTGGCGCGCAGGTGGACGAGGTCAACGACACCACCTGGCGCGTGGCCCCTACCGGCTACACCGCCCATGACTACCTGATCGAACCGGACGCGTCCGCCGCCACCTACCTGTGGGCCGCTGAAGTGCTGACCCGAGGCCGTATCGACATCGGCGTGGCCGCGCAGGACTTCACCCAGCCCGACGCCAAGGCCCAGGCCGTGATCGCTCAGTTCCCGAACATGCAGGCCACCGTGGTGGGCTCGCAGATGCAGGACGCGATCCCGACGCTGGCCGTGCTGGCCGCGTTCAACAACACCCCGGTGCGTTTCACCGAGCTGGCTAACCTGCGGGTCAAGGAATGTGATCGCGTGCAGGCGCTGCATGACGGCCTCAACGAGATCCGTCCGGGCCTGGCGACCATCGAAGGTGACGACTTGCTGGTCGCCGCTGATCCTGGGCTGGCCGGTACGTCCTGCACTGCGCTGATCGACACCCACGCCGACCACCGCATCGCCATGTGCTTTGCCCTGGCAGGCTTGAAAGTGTCGGGGATCCGCATTCAGGACCCGGATTGTGTCGCCAAGACCTATCCTGAGTACTGGAAGGCCTTGGGCAGTCTTGGGGTCGAGCTCAGCTACTGAGTCAACGGCGCCGGAGTGGGGAGGGAATGCACATGACAATTCGCCAACCCTGCCCACCCGGCGCCTGTGTCTGCGACCGCGAGCAACTGCTTGAAGCGCCCGGCGCCGACCTGCGCATCCTCAACCTCACGCGCCAGGAAGAAAAACGCCTGCTTGACCGCCTCGAAGACCTCAAGAGCCTGCAAGACCTGGAGCGCCTGCAACAACTGATGTACCAGCAATTGGGCATCCGCGTGCACATCGCGCCAGGGCACACCGAGGTCAAGAGCATGCGCGGGATCCAGATCGTGATCGACGAGCTGCCAGGCATGTGCCGCAAGACCCGGCAATCAATCCCGGCGGCGATTCGCCGAGGCCTGGAGAAACGCCCGGAAATCGCCTACCGCCTGTTGGACGCCCACGACCTGTTTCGCGAGGGGTGAATCAACCAGTGACGGTCTCGGTTTCGAACAACCCCTGCCCCACGGCCTTCGCCGTTTTCAGATGCGCCTCGGCCGCGCCGCCCTCCGACTCCAGCAACAACTCGGACGTCAGCACCTTCGCCCCGCAGTAATCAAAGATGCCGTAGTCGATCTGCGTGCGCATCGCCTTGGCATAGCCGTGGCGGTCAAACGCGCTGTCATCGGCTGCGCCGAGGGCCAGCAGGTGCACCTGTAAGTGGCGCAGTTTTTTCAACACCGGGGTATCCGGGCCGTAGTCGATTGCCCAGCCATTGACGAACACGCGGTCGATCCAGCCCTTGAGCAGCCCCGGCAGCGACCACCAATAGATGGGAAACGCGAGCACCAGGGCGTCGGCGCGGTCGAGGCGCGCCTGTTCCGCAAGCACATCGGCCGGCGGTGCGGCGCGGGTGCGATGGACAAGGTGGTCGGCGGCGGTGTAGCGCGGGTCGAAACCTTCGGCGGCGAGGTCGGCGATTTCGTAGGTGTGGCCAGAGGCGATGAGGCCTGCCGCGACTTGCGTGGCGATGCTGTGGGTGAGGGATTGTGGGTCGTGATGAGCTACAACGATCAGTGCGTGCATGACATTGACTCCCTTTCGGTTTAGGCTGGGACTTAGTTACTGTTAGTAAGTTAATTCGAGTAAGTTACTTTTGGTATATAAGCATGTCAAGCACTGAGCCCCCTGCCCCACGTCGTCGTCTGTCCCGTGAAGATCGTCTGAATCAATTGTTGGAGGTGGCCTGGCAACTGGTGCGTGAAGAAGGCACCGACGCCCTGACCCTGGGCCGCCTGGCGGAACTGGCGGGCGTGACCAAGCCGGTGGTCTACGACCATTTCGTCACCCGGGCGGGGTTGCTGGCTGCGCTGTATGAAGACTTCGACGGACGCCAGAATCAGGTGTTTGCCCAAGCCATCGAAGCCAGCAGCGCGACCCTGGATGACCGCGCGTGGGTCATCGCCGCGTCGTATGTGGACTGCGTGTTATTGCAGGGTCGGGAAATTCCCGGCGTTACCGCTGCACTCAGCGGCTCACCGGAGCTGGAAACCCTCAAGCGCAAGTACGAGGCGATCTTTCTCGACAAATGCCGCGACGCCCTGGCGCCCTTCGCTCCCAGCGGCACAGTGTCCCAAGCCGGCCTGCGGGCCATGCTCGGCGCGGCGGAAGCGTTGTCCCATGCAGCCGCCAGCGGCGAACTCAGCCGTGAAGAAGCCCAGCACGAATTGCTGGCGACCATTCTGGCGATGGTCAACCGCACGGCTGTTTCCTGACCTGAGCCAGCGCCAACAACGCCTCGCTGACGCCCGGCCCAGGCTATTTGACCAGGCGCTTCTCTTTAGAGGGGCGATAGCCGAAGTACGAGCTGTAGCACTTGCTGAAATGACTCGGCGACACAAAGCCACACGCCACCAGCACCTCTACCTGTGACAACTCGGTGTGCTGCAACAACCGCCGCGCTTCGGTCACGCGCAATTCCATGTAGTAGCGCTGTGGCGTGGTGCCCAATTGCTCCTTGAACAGTCGCTCCAACTGTCGACGAGAGCGGCCGGCGTAGACCGCCAACTGGTCCAGTTCCAAGGGTTCTTCAAGGTTCGCGTCCATCAGCTTCACCACTTCACGCAACGGCGCGCTGACGCTGACGTTTTCGGTGGGCTTGATACGCCGGTAGCGGGACTCCTCAAAGGCCAGGATGTCTTCGATACCCTCGACCAACGCCTTGTCGTGCAGGCTCTTGATCCAGTCCAGGGCCATATGGAAGGCGCCTGAAGGACTGGAGGCGGTCAGACGGTCGCGGTCGATCACGTAGGGTTCGCTGGTGACGTGGGTGGCTTTGGACACTTCCGCCAGCGCCGGGCGATGTTCCGGGTGGATAGCGCAGCGGTAGCCCTGCAACAGTCCGGCGCGGCCGAGGAACCAAGCGCCGTTCCACAGACCCGCGAGGTGGACGCCGTGCTCGGCAGCGTTGCGCAGCAGTTGGATGAATTCCTCGCTGGCCTTGAGTTCGGTGCGAAATCCGCCGCAGATCACCAACAACTCCAACTCATGCAACGCAGCAGCGTCCAGGCACGCATCGGGGCGGATCACCAGGCCCAGGTCGCTGGTCACTTCGCCGTCGCCCCAGCCAAACGTACGTGAAGCGAACAGATCGGGGCGTAGCAGGTTGGCGGTGACGAGAGTGTCGAGGGTCTGGGTAAAGGCAGGCAGGGAGAAATGTTCAAGCAACAGGAAGCCGACGCGGGTGACCGACGCCGGCTGTGAGGTTTCATTGAGGTAGCGCAGGTTCTTGCCTTTCATGCCACCGCTGAATTGACGTCTTTCCATCGAGGGTTGGCCCACTCTTATTGTTGATGCAGTGGGCGCCATCTTAGGGGGAAATGCGGTGGCTGTCTCAGACGCTGATCTTGAAAAAAGCACAGGGCCCCAAAGCCCGTGGCAGAACAGTGCAGAGCGCATCTGATACGGTTTTTTCTTTGTTATCTGCGCCTGTGTTGAAATGCCCTCAGGGCGGACAATAGCCCCAATCCTTTCCCCCTTCCCTCGGAGACCTTATGACCAAGATGGCGATTTTCCTGTTCGGTTTTTTAGTGCTGACCATCGGCATCGGCCTGCTGGCGACCATCTCACCGGTCTAGCACTTAGCTGGCAAACAACATCGGGTACAGCGACAACACCAGCAACCCGGCCATGGACCAGTTGAACAGTCGCAGCCAGCGCGGCTCACGCAGCACATTGCGCAGGCCGCTGCCACACCCGACCCAGACGCACACGCTGGGCAGGTTTACCACGGCAAACACCAGCGCAATCACCAGCACATTGACGACATAGCCCTCGGCCGGCGTGTAGGTGGTAATGGCGCCCAGCGCCATAATCCATGCCTTGGGGTTGACCCACTGAAACGCAGCGGCGCCGAGGAAGGTCATGGGCTTGCCGCGTTCGTCATTGCTGTCGGACATGCCGCCCGACGTTGCGATCTTCCACGCCAGGTACAACAGGTACGTTGCGCCCACATAGCGCAACACGGTGTAGGCCCAAGGAAACACCTTGAACACTTCGCCCAGCCCCAGGCCGACCGAAATCACCAGCAGCATGAAACCGATACTGATCCCCAGCGCATGAGGCATCGAGCGACGAAACCCGAAATTGACCCCCGAGGCCAGCAACATGGTGTTATTGGGCCCCGGTGTAATCGAGGACACGAAGGCGAACAGCACAAAGGCCGAGAGCAGGCTGGTGGGGATGAACATAAGGCAGCATCCAAGCAGGAGTGGTATGCCAGGACAGTAGTGGGTTATGGCCTCCCCTGCCCCATACAGCCAGGCGCGGAATGAGGCGTACACTTTTCACAAAGCTTTCACAGACGCCGGGCTAGGGTGGACTCAGCTCCTAATGAACATCCCTTTTAGCCCGCACTCCCCATCGCGGGCTTTTCTTTGTCCGGGATTTGTCCCAGGCAAAAAAAGAGGCAGGTCATTGTTCATGACCTGCCTCTGGTTGACTGATGGTTAACGCTGACCGCCGCCAGGGCCACCAGGGCCGCCGCCTTGACCATGCCCCCCACCGCCATGCCCACCGCCGCCACCACCGCCCGGCGGCATAAACATCCAGCAGCCAGACAAGGTCGACAACAGCGCGACAACCACAGCTGCCTTGGTTAGGTAATTCAACTTCATGACAACACTCTCTGCTTTACAAGGTTGGGTGTACGGAAAATAAGACCGCTGCAAATGAAGTCCGTCACGGCTTTCGTGTAACGTCTTGGTAGGGTTTGTGTTGTAGTGGATACGTGTATGGGCAGTGGGTTTGAGCAGAGGAATAAGTAGATGGAAGAGTTGATCCAGGGCCTCGACGGGCCCAGAACCGCCCAGCAGGAATTGTTCTATGACCTTGAAGATGCAGCGGCTGTTATTGGGTGGTCAGTGGTGGAGTTGACCGCTCTCGCGGCGGGTGGCAATACGCCAAGTGCAGCAGTCGCTCTGATGAAGATTTGTGCGCTGCTGGCAAACCAACAAGAAAAACTAGCGGTGTATGCGCGTGAAGTTAAGGGGCTGCGCATCAACAGGTCCGAGCCGAGCGGCAACTGAGTCAGCGTATCGGGTCAAACGGCTCCAACTTTTCACCAGCCAATAAAAAACCCCGTAGACGTTAATCTACGGGGTTTTCAAGAGTGGAGGCCGAGGTCGGAATCGAACCGGCGTAGGTGGATTTGCAATCCACTGCATAACCATTTTGCTACTCGGCCTCAAACGATCAATGCCCTGGTTGCTGACATTCACCGCATAAAAACTTGAGTGGGCTATAAAGCCATGCCTCTACTCTAACTCATTGAATACATTGAAGTTTTTAATGCTTCGTTGCGTTCGATGGGCGCCATTATGTACTCATTTGCCAATGCCTGCAACCCCTTGATTTCAAAAATATTTCGCATTGGCATCAAGGAGTTGCGTGCCTGCCCTACTCCTTGATGCGCTGCGTCTGGTACTGCGGGTCGGCCTTGATCTGGGCGTCGGTAAACGGCAGTGGGCGCAGTTTTTTCTCGGAGAAGGCTTGGGTCTGGTCCTTGGCGTATTTCGATGCGGGGTTGCTGGACAGTGAGAACGTCAGTACGCCTTGGGCCTGTGGTCCATGGTCGTCGAAGGTGACGATTTGCAGGTAGCTGCTGCCGCTGACGACTTCACGCTTGCCATCGGCACGGGGCACGGTTTGCATGGCGTTGTAGATCCCCAGTTCCTGGGGGCCGCCGTGGATCGGGGTCTGGCCGCTGACTTGGACGTCACCCCATTTGCTACCCGGTTTGAGGCCCAGCTTGGCGACGTCGGCGGTGGAGGCCAGCATGGCTTCGCGCAACGCCTTGGCGACGGGCGCTCGGTCGATGGCCAGGCCACGCGGTGTGGTCAGGGGTTGGGCCGGGTCGAACGCCACGCGCCAGGCGTCAGGGATTTGCTCCAGCTGTTCCACCAGGTTGATGAAGTGCACCAGGCCCAGGCCGCTGTCGAGGTTGGCGTGCCGGTCCCAATCGCTGAGGCTGGCGCACAGTGGTTTGAGCGCAGCCGCGTCGGTGCCCAGGTGCTTGGCGCAGAACGCCAGCAAATCCGGCATGACTTGGCCGGCCAGGTATACCTCGTTGTCCATCACCATGTTTTGCAGGTCGGCAACGCTGATCGGTTGTTTTTCCAGGGAGTGCAGGCGTTGCAGGGCAAATCGGGCGCGCGGGCCCAGGCCGATATTGTCCTGGCTGATCACGGGTGAAAAGCCCGTCAGCGGCGCCTTGGGGTTGACCATCCAGGCTGAATCGTTGGAGTGCTGCACGTAGTCGGTGCGCTCCAGTTGCGGCAGTTGGTCGGCCGGGAAGATACCGGCCTGGGCTGCGTGCGGGTCGACGTCCCAGGCGCAGGCGCTGTGGGCGCCGTCGAGCATGATCAGTTGCAGGCCGGCACGCGGGTCGCTGCATTGGGCGAGCTTGGCCGCGCTGACGTTGGGCACCACCGACAGGTTCATGTACAGGCTCTGGCCCTGATCGTCGGCAGCCAGGGTGTTGACCCACGGAATGCCCTGCAGGGTGTGCACTGACGTTTGCAGCGCTTTAAGGCTGCCGGCGCGGTTCATCGCGTACCACTGTTGCAGGACGCGGTCGTTGCCGAGGTTCGCGTCGCGCAGGCTGAAAGCGTAGTGGCTGTCCCAGTCCAGTTTGCCGGGCCATTGCACCACGGGGCCGAACTGCGAGCTGTACACCGGATGAACCACGGGTTTGAGGCTGCCGTCGGCCTGCTTGACCTGCACCGTCACCGAGGTTTTTTCCAGGGGGATGGATTTGCCATCGAGCATATAGCGCGTCGAATCCTTCGGATCCAGCGTGAGGCGGTACACGGTGAAGTGCTTGGAGGTGTCGACCGTATGGGTCCACGCCACGTGCTGGTTAAAGCCGATATTGACCACCGGCAGGCCCGGCAGCGCGGCGCCCATCACATCCAGTTGGCCTGGAATGGTCAGGTGCATCTCATAGAAGCGCATGCCACCGACCCACGGAAAATGCGGGTTGGCCAGCAACATGCCGCGCCCATTGAACGAACGATCACGGCCCACCGCTACGGCGTTACTGCCGCGATCCAGGGTGAAGCGCTGCTGGTTGGCGGCCGCCAGTTCAAACGCCTTGGCAGTAGGCTGCACGCCGGCCGTGGATTGCGGCGGCGCTGCGCCCACCAGCGCTTCGGCGAATTGGCCGACACCGCCCTCCACCAGCAGCCTGCGGGTCAACTTCACCAGATCTTCAGCCACCAGCGGCCTTACCCACGCAGCCTGACACTGGGCAGGGGCGCCCTGCTCTTTCAGATAGCGGTTATAGCCGGCGACGTACCCTTCAATACGGTCTTTTATCTCAGGGGTCTGGGCTTTCCAGAAGGCCGCCACCGTCTCTGGCGTATTCAGCCAGGTAAAGAACACATCGCTGGCCAAATTGTTGCGTTCTTCCAGGGTCGACTGATCGGGGCCGAAAAACTTTGCCCGCTCGCCATTCACCGTGACCACCTCATTGGCCAGCAGGCACAGATTGTCCTGGGCATAGGCGTAACCGATGCCGAAGCCCAGGCCACGCTCATCGCTGGCGAGGATATGCGGCACCCCATAACTGGTACGGCGAATATCTGCCGACGCCTGCGTCACCTGCTCGCGCGCCGATGCGGCCAGGCTCAACCCCAGCAGCAACCCTGCGATACCTACCCTGGACAACCCGTTGGAAATAATCACGCAGACTCCACAGTCAAATTGAACACCCTCACCGGGGGCAGTTACCCCACCGTAAGAACGCATAAAACCGGGAGAAATTTAGCCGCGTGGCAGCTTTATCTGAAGGACGGGGGTTGTGACAAAACCGACACTGACGAAATTTCTACATCCAACACTTCATGATTTTGCTCGCTCGTTCGTCTTATTAGATAAGAGCGCCATCATTTTCCTGATCAGGCTCTGATAAGGAGTTTTTGCATGTACAACCCGCAAGTGCCCACGGACGGACATTCATCGGTTGCCGACGTCAATTTTGGCGGCGGCACGCAAGCGTTCGGCAAAACGCCCGAACAGCAAGGCAACCAGCGTATTCGCCATTTGCTCAAGTGTTTCGGTTTGCGCACCAGCCTGATTCGGCTGAAGGTCATCGACGCCCTGCTCACCGCTGCCGACAACCAGCGCACCCTTGGGGTACGCGGCGTGCACAGCCATTTGCTGGAGCTGGGCATCCCGTTGTCGTTTCTCAGCGTGCGCGAAGTGCTCAAGCGCCTGTGCAGCGAAGGCGTGATCACCCTCAATGCCGATAAGAGCTACAGCCTCCATGCAGAGGCTGCCAAGGTGCTCGAAGGGCGGGCCTGAAGTCAGCGCTTCACGCCCCGGCCTCCATGTTCAGAGCTTGACCTTGCGGCGCATGATGCCGTTGATCACCACCACGATCACCGCGACGGCAATGGCGATGGTCTGGAACGTTTTCTCACTGATGACCCCGGTGTTCTGCAAGTAGGACAGACCAAACATCGTCCCCAGTACAGCCAGGGCAATCAGAAGCGAATATTTCAAACGTTGCTTTTGCGTCATGACGGGTTCCTGAACCTGAAAAATTTAATCCCTGCATGGCCCCGCGTCGGGAATCCACTGAGGTCGGCATGGCCTTATGTTACAGGTGATGAAAAGCTTTGGCTTGTCCGGTATTGAGGTTCAGCTCGCCCCTGCCCGGACAAAAGGAAAACTAACACCTCATCGTTTCGTACGCTTACATACGCAAGTACCACCCCGGGAACTGCAACGCCTGAAACGCACACAGACTAATGCGCTCAGGCCACCAGTGATTTGGCTTTCGTAGCGCCGACATTTGCGCGCCATAAAGGTCAATCACGATGAATTCTCTCAGCACTTCACCTCGTATTTTCCCGCAGCCCCTCCCCTTTCTCCTTGAGCTTGCCCCGACACAAAGCTCCTCGTTGCACCTCACAGCGCAAACTGAACAGGTACAACCGGACGGGCGCCAAGCCCTGAAAGACCGGTTGGGCGACAGGCGTGACGTGCGCACCTTGGCCCAGGCGCTGCACACCGCGGTGGAAAAACTCGGGGAAGACGCGACGCCCGAGGCACTGGCCGCTTATTTGCGCAGCACACACCTGCCGCTTGATCCGGATACAGCCGGCGCAAGTGCACGCACTGCCAATCTTGAGTCACTCATCCGCGCAGCGTGCGCCTACATGCCGAAAACCTGGAAAGAACTCAAAAACACCGCCCTGGCACTGTCCGATCACACCCTGCAACATCCATTGGGCAACTTCGGCGGCGCCCTGTCCTGGGCGCTGCCGTTGAGCGTGGAGCATCAACGCACGGTGTACGACGTCGTTGCATGTAACAGTGCAAACCTGCCCGGCCTGCCGCTGACCAGCGCCCGCGCCGTCGCGCTGGATTACCTGGCCGATGCCGTCACACTCTCCCCGACCGCGCTGCAAGACCCCGCCGCCGCACTGGAACAGCTTCTCGACACCCCCCGTGCTGCGGCGCTGGGCGCAGCTATTCAAGCCAGCGTTGGCGGCATCGCCACAGACAGCAGCGTCAATGATTATGTGTTGGCCGCCATCCATCTGGGCCTTGACTCCGAAGCGCTTGAGCAACCCGAGCGGAATAAGGTGGCAGGCTTTGACCTGGCAGCCGAGCGTCACTGGGGCCATTCGCCCGCCGCCGTCGTCGACGCCTTGGCGAACCACCTGAGCAGCAGCGGTCGAACAGCGTCAGCCACCGCCCCCTTGGCAGCCCGATTGCTGTTGACGCGCGTTGCTCCGCAGTTCCTGGTCAAAGACATCCCTGCGACAGTGGTCTACGGCAGTCAGGCGTGGGCCCATTTGTGTCTTGCGGTCGCCGGTATCGAAGCCGACACGCCGGGTAAGTCGGTCCACATGAGCTTCAGCGAAGTCATGCTCGCAGCCGGCCAGACAAGCGAGACGAGCGAGGCAACTAAAAAAGCCGTGCTGATTGACTGGAGTGTGGCCAACCAGGTGCTCCCGCGCGCAGATGAGGCGCTCTATTCCACAGAAGATATTGAGGAAGCTCGCCGTGTCTTCAACACACAACATGAAGCCTTGAAAGAGGCATCCGGTTTGCTCGACGCGCCCCTGCCGAACCGCAAAGAAATGGCGCTCGCATTACTCAAAAAAACCTTTGGGGATAAACCGTGGTTTGAAGAAAAAAACCTCTGCTTCATGCCAAATTTCTTGCTCGTAGGACGAACCGCTACCTACTACTCGTTGGTGGATATCGTCATGCAGGGGCTCAAAATCAATGCTCACGACTGGAGGTTCGTTCCAGCGCGTGACGATATCAACCTGCAAGCTGTCGTCCGCTTCACTAACAGCGCGTCATTCAACGTACCCAGTGAGTTCGATAAAAAGTTCACCGCGGTGACGAGCCAGTACAAAAAAATCAAGCATTACGCCTTGATGAATGCCATCACCCTTCTACCTTCGGCAGACCGAGATATTCTTAACAAGGCAAAACTGGGTTTCTACAAAGAGAACTCCTACCGAATCTCCGCGCTTCCGTTCGTCAAAGACACCTTGTTCCACACCAGCCCCAAAATATTGATGCAAGCAGATTACAACGGCGAAAAGCATGTTTACGAATTCGACACCACAACGTCGACGATCAAGAAAGTTGCCAGAAGCCGAATAGGGCCTGACCAGCCCGGGCCGAGTGAGGTCACCAAGATCGAAGCGTTCCCCGTCGGTGCAGCATTAAGTGAACTGGAAACAGCACAAACACGCGGCGATGCCGAGGCCAACACCTTTACCAATTCGCGTATCAGACAAATCGCCCAGGCAGTGGTCAACGCCCAGGGCATAGACAGTGACGCCGTTAAGCGTCAAGCCGCGGGCAGAACATCTGCCGAACGAAACCGTGACACGCTGGACGCTGTCGGGGAGTTCTTGCTGGACCTTGTCCCCTTGAGATCTGCAATCGTCAATTTTCGTGCGGGTCACTACAAGGACGCCGCTGAGCACCTCGCGTTCGACATCTTTGGCTTTATTACCGCAGGCATTGCTACGGTGGCAAAAGTGGCAAAAGGTGCAAGCACGGTTGCCTCAACCCTCGCCAAAGTGGCGCGAGGCACCAGAATAATCGGGGTGAATGCCTTAAGCGCCTTTAACCCCTTGAGCGGTGTGGGCGACGTCGCTGTGGGTGCAGGCAAACTGGCCTTGGTTAGCGTGAGCGCTGCCGGCGAGGGTATTCACCGACTCAAAGGCATGCTCAGAGGCAGCGACTTGATAGAGGCCAGTCGCGGGTTTGACGACGCGGCAATCGGCGTCTTCACGCAGGGGGGAAGACGCCTGGAAGGCAGTGCAGTGTTGCACGATGGTAAATGGTACGCAGCGGATACCCACTCACGGCAGCCACATGGGCCGCCGCTTGACACGTTCAACCCCAGCGATACCCTCGCACCGACCCATACCACCACCCCTAAAAGCACCGACGGCGTTCGGCACAACCCGTTGGATCGAAGCGCTCGCCGCCACCCCCTCAAACAAGTGCCGCTCCCCGCAGGCAGCTATGTGGAAAGCATGAAAGGGAGGCTAGAGCCGGGGCACTTTCTGCGCGGCAACGGGAAGGATGAAACCTTCAAAAAATTTCTCGAGGAAATGGACCAGACGTATAACGCGTTAAAGCACGGAGGCCTACCACCACGTCCGAGCATTCCAGCGATTCCCAAGCCCGTGTCCGCCAAGGACTTGATCACAGAAGCGCTGAAGGTCTCCGATGGCATCGTGTTTGGAGAATCTCATCGCGAGATGGCCAGCTTCAAAACGCTGTTCGACAACGTTGATACGTTCAAACAACAAGGCGTGAAAAAAGTCTATTTCGAGGGTGTCATCGATCTACCCGGCAAGGGAGTCGTGGACGATGGTATTGGCAATCTCGGGGCGGCCAACACGCCGCGTACACGCCCGACGTTCAAGGAGCTCAAAGCCAAACTGGAGTTGAACGGCATCGAGGTACTGCCCCTGGATCACTACTATCTGACACGGCACAAAGACGCAAGACTTGGCCTCACCCAAGCCGGGTCGGGATCGGCGCGCAGGCTTGAGGAATTCAACTACTATGCCTCTGAAGTGATCAAGGCCAACTCAGGCACGGAAAAGTGGGTCGCCTTGGTCGGCCACTCCCATATGAAGACCTCCGAAGGTGTACCTGGGCTGGCCGAGATGACGGGAAGTATTGGCATCGGTGTGTTCCAGAACGGGCCTCGCCAGGTGTCCGTAGGATTCAGGGATACCGTTAACGTCCCCAACCCTCAAAAACCCCTCAGTGGAACCGACCGCCCTGGCGACCTGCATATCTACGCCTAGCCTCCACATGGGTGATTACCGCAGGCCTGGCGCTGCAAGCCGGTGCCGGGCTGCGCACAGAGCTCAACCAACCAATCTACAAACACCCTTACCCGCTGTGACAGCTGACGGTGCGGCGGATACAGGGCAGTCAGCGCCATTTTCGGCACCGGGATACCGGGCAGCACATGCACCAGTATGCCTTCGGCCAATTGGCGCATGGCGTGATAATGCGGCGCCTGGATCAAACCGAACCCAGCCTCGCACGCCGCGAAGTAAGCGTCGGAACTGTTGACGGCGACGCGCTTGGCCAGGTTGACCAGACGCAGTTCGGCGCCAAGCTCGAACTCCAGGCCGAAACGCTTGCCACTGGCGCTGGAGACGTACTCGACCATCTGATGCCGAGCCAGGTCTTCCAGGGTTTCGGGCACCCCCATGCGTTCAAGGTACGCAGGGCTGGCCAGGGTGATTTGATCCATCATTGCCAACGGCCGCGCCACCAGGGATTCGTCCAGTGCCAGCCCGCCACGCAGCACGCAGTCCACACCTTCGCGAATCAGGTCCACCGGACGATCGTTCAGGCCGATTTCCAAGTCGATCTGCGGATACCGGGCGGTAAATGTCGGCAAGGCCGGGATCACCAGGTAGCGGCCGATACCCGCGGGCATATCAATGCTCAAGGTGCCGCGCGGGTTTTGGCGTTGGGTGGAGAACACCGCTTCGGTTTCCTCCAGGTCCGTGAGCAACTGCACACACCGCTGGTAATAGGCGGCGCCGTCCAGGGTCGGGCTGACCTGGCGCGTGGTGCGCTGCAACAATTGCACGCCCAGGTGCGCCTCCAGTTGCTTGATCAGCACGGTCACCGAGGCGCGAGGCAGTTGCAGGCTGTCGGCGGCCTTGGCGAAGCCGCCCAACTCAACGATCCGGGTGAATACGCGCATGGCGTTGAAACGGTCCAAAGGGCACGTCCTGTGTGGATTATTTAGATATTACGAACAGTGATAGTGGTTTTAGCCTGTTTATCCCGATTTTGTCGAGAGTAACAATGGACGCCTTCATCAACAGGAGCTCAACCCATGCACACTCGTCAACTCGGTAAAAACGGCCCTCGCGTCTCCGCCATCGGCCTCGGCTGCATGGGCATGACTGACTTTTACGCACCCGACAGCGACACCACCGAAGCCACCGCCACCCTGCACCGCGCACTGGAACTGGGGGTCAACTTCCTCGACACCGCCGACATGTACGGCCCGCACACCAACGAGCAACTGATCGGCAAGGCGATCGCCGGCAAGCGCGACCAGGTGTTCCTGGCCAGCAAATTCGGGATCGTCCGCGATCCGGCGAACCCAGCCCTGCGCGGCGTCAACGGCCGCCCGCAATACATCCGCGATTCGATCAACGGCACCCTGCAACGCCTTGGCGTAGACACTCTGGACCTGTACTACCAGCACCGCATCGACCCGCAGGTCGCCATCGAAGAAACCGTTGGCGCCATGGCTGATCTGGTCAAGGAAGGCAAGGTACGTTATCTGGGCCTGAGCGAAGCCTCGGCCGCCACCTTGGAACGGGCGCACAAGGTTCACCCCATCAGCGCGCTGCAAAGTGAATACTCGCTGTGGAGCCGCGACCAGGAACACAACGGCTGCCTCGCCGCCTGCCAACGCCTGGGCATTGCGTTTGTGCCCTACAGCCCGCTGGGGCGTGGTTTTCTCACCGGCGCGCTGAAACGCCCTGAAGACTTCGCTGCCGATGACTATCGCCGCACCAATCCGCGCTTTCAGGGCGAGAACTTCGCGAAAAATCTGGAACTGGTAAAGCAGGTCCAGACCCTTGCGGCTGAAAAAGGCGTGACCGCCGGCCAACTGGCGCTGGCCTGGGTATTGGCGCAAGGCGAATACATCGTGCCGATCCCAGGCACCAAGCAGCGCAAATACCTGGAAGAGAATGTGGCGGCAGTCTCAATCGCCCTCACCGCGCAGGAGTTGGCGGCGCTGGAGACGATCTTTCCGGCCGATGCAACTGCCGGCCTGCGCTACCCCGCAGAGGTCATGGCGATGCTGGATATCTGACGAGGGGGGCGCCGTCTGGCGGCGCCTCTATTTTCTTGCACGGACGTACCTAAAGCTGCGCATTGTCAGGCCGATAGCCCTACGAAGCTCCAAAAAAGCCGCGTCGATAATAAACGCTTCGTAAGGACGGCCCCATGCCCCCACTGCGCTCTATCCAAGCCCGCTATACCCTGTTTCTGGTGCTGTTCGTTCTGGTGTTGTTCGTGTTGACCGTCGTGGGTATCGGCCAGTTGGTCGCGCCCAAGCTGCGACAGACCGAAGAACAGGTGGTGCTCAATCGCATCAGTGAGGTGGCCGAACAGATTCAGGGCGAACTGAACAAGGTTCAGGCCCAGCAACGCACCATCACCCAAACCATCCCGTTGCTCGACAGCGATGCCATCGACAAGGTGCTGCCGGGGCTGGTCGACCAATATGGCGAGCTGAAAGTATTCGGCGGCGGCATCTGGCCGCTGCCCAACCAGCGCACGCCGGGGCGCAACAAACACAGCACGTTCTGGCACCGCGATGCGTCGGGCAAGCTGGCGGTGAACACCTTCTGGAACAGCGACCCCGCGCCCAACTATTACGATCAGAGCTGGTACAAGGGCGGCCTCGCGTCGCCGCGCGGGCAATGCGCCTGGGCCGCGGCCTACAAGGACGACGCCAGCCAGGAGCCGCGCACCAACTGCGCCATGGCGATCCAGCGTGACGGCGCCGCGTATGGCGTGGCCACTATCGACGTGACCCTGGGTTTCTTCAATGACCTGGTCGCCAGCAAGGAAAAAGACATCGGCGGGCAAATGCTGATCGTCGAAGGCGACGGCAAGATCATCAGCAACAGCTCGCGCCTTAGCAGCCCGGTGGTGTTGAAGAACATCAGCGAACTGAGCGCGACCTCGGCATTTGCCACCCAGGTCAGCAAAGCCCTGGCTCATCGCGACCAGGCGCTGCAACGCAGCGAGTTCGACAACGGCGGCGTCGCAAGTACGTTCTATATGCGCCCCATCGAAGGCACGCCGTGGTTCCTCGCCACCGCCCTGCCCACTTCGCTGATTACCGCCCAGCGCGATGACGTGCTCGGCAGTCTGGCGCTGGTGCAGATCCCGATGGTGCTGTTGCTGGTGTTGCTGGCCGCGTATGCGATCCGCCAGTTGGTGCAGCGCATGAAGACCCTGAAAGCCAACATTGACGCGCTGTCCGCCGGCGATGCCGACCTCACGCGGCGCATCACCATCCGCGCCGAAGACGAGTTGGGTGCCATCGGTCATTCGGTGAACCGCTTTATCGTCTACCTGCAAAACATGATCGGCGAGGTCACCCAGGCCACCGGCGCGATGTCGTCGGGCCTTGAGCAACTGCAACAGACTTCGGCCCACACCAACCAGATCCTGGTGCGCCACGCTTCGGAAACCGACCAGACCGTCACCGCCATCACCGAGATGAGTTCCACCGCCGACAACGTGGCGCAAAACGCCGCCGAAACCGCCTCGTTCACCCAGCGCGCCAATGAACATGCCGACCGCTCCCGCGTGGTGGTTGGGGAAGCGTCCACCAGCGTCAGCGCCTTGATCGGCGAAGTCGCCAGCGCCACCCACACCGTGGAAAACATGCGCCAGGACGCCGCACGCATCACCGAAACCCTCGGCGTGATCGGCGCCATTGCCGGCCAGACCAACCTGTTGGCTCTCAACGCCGCGATTGAGGCGGCCCGTGCCGGCGAGCAAGGCCGTGGCTTTGCCGTGGTAGCCGACGAAGTCCGCGCCCTGGCCGCGCGCACCCAGGCCAGCACCTCGCAGATCAACGAGATGCTGGCACGCCTGACGGCCGGGGTGAGTTCGTCGGTCGCGGCCATGGAAAACACCCAGGCCAGTTGCCAATCGGCGGCGGATGCCACGGCGCGGGTAAACACCGGGCTGGATGAAATGGCCGGTTCCGTCAGCCATATCAACAACCTCAGTACCCAGATCGCTACGGCCGCCGAGCAGCAAAGCGCGGTGACCGAAGAGATCAACCGCAGCATGGTGCAGATCCGACATATGGTCGAAGAGCTGGTGCAAAGTGGCCATGCCACTGAAACCAATACCCAGAGCCTGCTGGACGCCAATGGCCGGGTGATAGCCTTGATGAGCCGCTTTAAAGTGCGCTGATCAATTCTCTGAATGCTCCCGTGCAAAGCGCGGGAGTCGGACTATTCTGACAGCTCCAAGTGTTAGCCCCGCCACACAGGAGGTGTGCCATGCGCGTTGTCGAGCAGTCGGTCCGCTTGGAGCGGATCAGTCAGGAACGCTTTATCCAGGCCCCCATCGATGCCGTCTACGACTATGTGACCCAACCGGATCGCTGGCACGAATGGCACCCCACCTCCCTCAGTGCCGACACCGGCACCAGCGGCTCACTCCCCGCCGGTGCACGCTTTAACGAAATGATCGACCTGCTCGGTGTACGCGTACCCATGAGCTACCGCGTGCAGATCGCCCAGCGTCCAAGCGAGTTCAAGGCAGTGTTCACGTCCCTGGTCGTCGATGGCTCCCTCCACTACTTCCTCCAGCCGTTTCGCGACGGCACGCTGTTCAAGCGCATCCTGACCTATGAGACCGAATTGCAGTTGGCCAGCCTGCATGAGCGCATGATCGAGCTTTCGGCCAAGGCGCTGGACCGGCTCAAGCAGCGGCTGGAAAACCCCGACTCTGTATAACTTTGAAACATTACCACGGCGTCCCCGCGAAAAAAGCGCGGAGAATGCCCGGCTTACTGCCTGGTATCGGACGAAAACCTGATGAAAACCTCATTGCGATTGGCCCTGCTTTCAGCCCTGTTCACCACGACCCTGGCCCAGGCCGCTGACTTGATCCCCATCGATGTACACCGTGACGCCAACTGCGGTTGCTGCAAAAAGTGGATCAGCCATCTGCAAAGCAACGGCTTCAAGGTCAACGACCATGTCGAAGCGGACATGAGCGCCGTCAAGCAACGGCTGGGCGTGGCGCCGCGCCTGGGCTCCTGCCACACCGCCGTGATCGACGGCAAATTTGTCGAGGGCCATGTGCCCGCCGAGCAAGTGCTGGCCTTGCGCAAGCGCGACGACCTGCTGGGCATCGCCGCACCGGGCATGCCGATGGGTTCGCCCGGCATGGAAATGGACGGGCGCGGCGAGGCCTATCAAGTCATCGGCCTGACCCGGGACGGCAAGGATGTGGTGGTGGCTGACTACCCGGCGCACTGATCGATGCTGATGGGTTACCTCGGCCTGTTCGTCGCCGCCTTCGGTGCGGCGACCCTGCTGCCCTTGCAATCGGAAGCGGTGTTGGTGGGCCTGTTGCTCAGCGGGCATTACAGCCTTGGGTGGCTGCTGGGCATCGCCACCCTGGGCAATGTGCTCGGTTCGCTGGTCAACTGGTGGTTGGGACGCTGGGTCGAACACTTCAAAGGCCGACGCTGGTTTCCGGTCAGCGATCGGCAGCTGGAAAAAGCCCGCCGCCATTACCAGCGCTGGGGGCACTGGACGCTGCTGCTCAGTTGGCTGCCGATCATCGGCGACCCGCTGACGTTAGTGGCCGGGGTGATGCGTGAGCCGCTGTGGCGGTTTGTGCTGCTGGTGACGCTCGCCAAAGGCCTGCGCTATGCAGTGTTGGCCGCCGTGACCTTGCACTGGGTGTTAATCCCCACTTAATCCCTCGCCAAGAGCATCCAGGCAACCTTTGTGGAGCCCCGCCCATGCCTCTATTCCGTGCTTTTTGCGTCGCCGGCCTGCTGACGGCCAGCACCACCGCTGCGCTCGCAGCCACCTACGGCCCCGAGCTGCAGGGCTTCCAGTACCCCTATCCGCTGGAACATTTTCACTTCCAATCCCAAGGCGAATCCCTGCAAATGGGCTATATGGACGTGCCGGCAAAAGGCACTGCCAATGGTCGCGCCGTGGTGTTGATGCATGGCAAAAACTTTTGCGGTGCCACCTGGGAAGGTTCGATCAAGGCCTTGAGCGACGCCGGCTACCGCGTGATCGCCCCGGACCAGATCGGTTTTTGCAGCTCCAGCAAACCCGAACACTACCAGTACAGCTTCCAGCAGTTGGCCCTCAACACCCATCAACTGCTGGAAAAACTCGGTATTCAAAAGGCCACCCTCCTCGGCCACTCCACCGGCGGCATGCTCGCCACGCGGTACGCGCTGATGTACCCCGAGCAGACCGAGCAACTGGCGCTGGTCAACCCCATCGGCCTGGAAGACTGGAAAGCCCTGGGCGTGCCCGCGCTGAGCGTCGACCAGTGGTATGCCCGTGAACTGAAAGTCAGCGCCGAGGGGATTCGCAAGTATCAGCTCAACACTTACTACGTCGGCCGCTGGAAGCCGGAGTACGAGCGCTGGGTGGACATGTACGCCGGTCTGAGCAACGGCCCTGGGCATACGCGGGTCGCATGGAACTCGGCGTTGATTTACGACATGATCTTCACCCAGCCGGTGTACTACGAGTTCAAGAACCTGCAGATGCCCACCCTGTTGCTGATCGGCACGGCCGACAACACCGCCATCGGCAAGGATGTCGCGCCGCCAGCGGTCAAGGCCACGCTGGGCAACTACGCGGTGCTGGGCAAAAACGTGGCCAAGCTGATCCCCCACGCAACCCTGGTGGAGTTTCCCGGCCTGGGCCACGCGCCGCAGATGGAAGAACCGGCGAAGTTTCACCAGGCGTTGTTGCAGGGCTTGAACGCCCTTTAACCCAACCTTTTTCGAGGCACCCGTGAATGTCGGTACAGATCGCAGTGATTGATGATTGGCAGAACGTGGCCAGTGGCGTGGTGGATTGGTCGGTACTGGAGTCAGTGGGCCAGGTGCACTTCCTGCACGATTACCCGGCGGATACCGCCGTGATGATCGAGCGCCTGCAAGCCTTCGAAGTGATTTGCGTGATGCGTGAACGCACCACCTTCGACCAGGCGCTGTTACAGGGTTTGCCCAGGCTCAAGTTGCTGGTCACCGGCGGCATGCGCAACGCCGCCATCGACATTCCTGCGGCCAAGGCCCTGGGCATTCAGGTCTGCGGCACCGACAGCTATAAACAGGCGGCGCCGGAATTGACCTGGGCGTTGATCATGGCCTCCACCCGTAACCTGCTGGCCGAGGCCAACTCCTTGCGTGCTGGCGACTGGCAGGTCGGGCTGGGCGGTGACCTGTACGGCAAGACGCTGGGCATTCTCGGGCTGGGCAGCATCGGCCAGAAGGTCGCGCAATTCGCCCAGGTGTTCGGCATGCGCGTGATTGCCTGGAGCGAAAACCTCACGCCAGAACGTGCGGCCGCAGCTGGCGCCACCTGGGTCAGCAAGCAGGCGCTGTTCGAGCAGGCCGACATCCTTACCATCCACCTGGTACTCAGCGACCGCAGCCGTGGGCTGGTGGATGCCCAAGCGCTGGGCTGGATGAAGCCCACGGCGCGACTGGTGAACACCGCGCGCGGGCCGATTGTGGATGAGCGGGCGCTGGTCGAGGCGTTAAGCAGTGGCCGCCTGGCCGGAGCGGCATTGGATGTGTACGCCGAAGAGCCATTGCCGCTGGATCATCCGTTTCGCCACTTGCCGAATGTGCTGGCCACGCCCCATGTGGGCTATGTGAGCGCGCAGAATTACCGGCAGTTCTACGAGCAGATGATTGAGGATATCCAGGCGTGGGCCAAAACGGCGCCCATGCGCGTACTCGGCTGACGCACCAACACGGGGCACCTCATTGCACCATGCATAGGGACGGTCGCCCCAATGGGGCCGCTTCACAGCCCAGCGCAGGGCAAGCCTGCTCACCACACAGCTGCACCCAATCGGTTAATAACAGTTGAATGTCTGGTTACAAGTATTTTGTCCTACAAAATCTGCCTAGAAACCCTACAGGCTCTGGGATCTGTCCTAGACTCATGACCGATGGGTCCGTTCCAAAACAAAAACCCCGCAAAAAATCGAAACTTTCAGACTCTGCCATTGGTCCAGTTTTAAGGTAAGGCGAGCGCGTTGGCTTCACGGCAAATGCCCGTCCATCCAATCTTTTTTCACAACCCGTGCAACTGGCATACGCCTTGCCAGTTTGTACAGTGCTTGTGCGCCTGGCCGCAGGATGCGGTCAATCGGAGCTAATGGCAGCGGGCCATTAGCCGACCAACAAAATGGGAGTGCATTATGATCAGTGCCGCAGTAGATACTCAGGGAGAGCGTTTCAGTCAGCCCGCAGGGGGGCCTACATCATTGGCCGACCTGCCCAACACTGTGCGGCCAGTCGTGAGTCAAAACCCGAATCGAAAGAAAGTCCTGTTTGTCACCTCCGAGTTTGCCGACCTGGTGAAAACCGGCGGTCTGGGCGACGTGTCCGCTGCCCTGCCCCGCGCCATGGCCCACCTGCATGATGTGCGCGTGTTGATCCCCGGTTACCCGCAGGTGATGGAAAGCGACAACCCGATCCATATCATCGGTGAGCTGGGCGGTCACGCCGCGCTGCCGCCGTGCAAGATCGGGCGCATGGATCTCAAGGACGGCCTGGTCATCTACGTGTTGATCTGCCCCGAACTCTACGAGCGTGAAGGCACGCCCTACGGCGCCAACAACGGCCGCGACTGGCCGGACAACCATATCCGCTTCGCCCGCCTGGGCCTCGCCGCCGCCGACATCGCCGCCAACCTCGCACAGATCCACTGGTGCCCGGACCTGGTGCACGCCCACGACTGGCCCGCTGGCCTGGCCCCGGCGTATATGCACTGGCGTGGGTCACGCACACCGACCCTGTTCACCATCCATAACCTGGCTTATCAGGGCGTGGTCAGCCTCGCCTCCACACCGGAACTGGGTATCCCGCCCCACGCCCTGCAACAGGAAGGCATGGAGTTCTACGGCAAGATGTCGTTCCTCAAGGCCGGCATGGCGTACTCCAGTCATATCACCACGGTGAGCGCGACCTACGCCCAGGAAATCACCACCCCGGAATTTGGCTGCGGCCTCGACGGTTTTCTCGCCGCCAAGACCCAGCAAGGCCTGCTCAGTGGTATCCCCAACGGTATCGATGAAAGTTGGGAAACCTCCACCGACGAACACCTGACCCACAACTTCAATATCGGCGACTGGGAAGGCAAGGCCATCAACGCCGCCCATGTGCGCGAACTGTTCGGCCTGCACGACTCCACCGGCCCGCTGTTCGCCGTGGTCTCGCGCCTGGTCTATCAAAAAGGCCTGGACCTGACCGAAGCAGTCGCCAGTTTCATTGTCGAGAACGGCGGCCAGATCGCGATCATCGGACGCGGCGAGCCGGAAGAAGAACAGGCCATGCGTGAACTGGCCCTGCGTTTTCCGGGTCAGGTCGGCGTACGCATCGGCTTCAACGAAACCGACGCCCGCCGCATGTTCGCCGGCAGTGATTTCCTGCTGATGCCCTCGCGCTACGAGCCCTGCGGCCTGAGCCAGATGTACGCCCAGCGCTTCGGCTCATTGCCGGTGGCACGCAATACCGGCGGCCTGGCGGACACCATCGAGAACGGCGTCACTGGGTTCCTGTTCAATGAATCCACCGTGGAAAGCTATGAAGAAGCGCTGAGCCGTGCGTTCAAGGTCTTCGCCTTCCCGGGACTGCTCAACGCCATGCGCTGCCGGGCCATGACCCAACCATTCAACTGGTGCCAGGCGGTCGAACCCTACGCAGAACTCTACGAACAACTTGTGGCCAAGGCCCTGGGGAAATCAGTCAAGTAATCAAGGGAGGTCTCTATAGATGCCATTACGGACTCTGGAAACCTGGCCCCACGGCGCAATCATGCTGGACGCGCAACACACGCGTTTTGCCTTGTGGGCGCCAGACGCGTTTTATGTCAGCGTTGAATTGGAAGACGGTAAATCAGTCGCCATGCTGCCGCAGGCAGCGGGCTGGTTCGAAGTAGAAATAAAATGCGCGGCGGGCACGCGATACCGCTACAACATCGACGGGGAAAAGGACGTGCCTGACCCCGCCTCCCGAGCCCAGCTTGCAGATGTGCATGGTTGGAGCCTGGTGGTCGACCCCCTCGCCTACGAATGGCGGCACAGCCAATGGGCCGGTCGCCCGTGGCATGAGGCGGTCATCTACGAACTGCACGTCGGCGCGCTGGGGGGCTACGCCGGCGTCGAAAAGCACCTGCCGCGCCTGGCCGAGCTGGGCGTGACCGCGATTGAATTGATGCCGTTGGCGCAGTTCCCCGGCGAACGCAACTGGGGCTACGATGGCGTTCTCCCCTACGCCCCCCACTCCTCGTACGGCACGCCTGAGCAGCTCAAGCACCTGATCGACAGCGCCCACGAACACGGCCTGGCCGTGATCCTCGACGTGGTCTACAACCACTTTGGCCCTGACGGCAACTACTTGGGCCAATACGCCCGAGACTTCTTTCGCGACGACGTGCACACGCCCTGGGGTGCCGGGATCGATTTCGAGCGCCGCGAGGTGCGCGACTTCTTCCTCGACAACGCCCTGATGTGGCTGATGGAGTACCGCTTCGACGGCCTGCGCCTGGACGCCGTGCACGCCATCGACAATCCCGGTTTCCTGCAACAACTGGCGCAACGGGTGCGCCAACAGGTCGACACCGGCCGCCACGTATGGCTGGTGCTGGAAAACGAATTCAACCAGGCCAGCCTGCTGGAGCATGATTTCGATGCACAGTGGAACGACGACGGCCATAACGCGCTGCATGTGCTGCTCACCGGTGAAACCGACGCCTACTACAGCGACTTCGCCCAGGACACCACCGCCAAACTGGCCCGCTGCCTGAGCGAAGGGTTCATCTACCAAGGTGACATCACCCGCCATGGCCATCGCCGTGGCGAGCCCAGCGCGCACCTTCCACCGAGTGCCTTTGTGCTGTTCTTGCAGAACCATGACCAGATCGGCAACCGCGCCATGGGCGAGCGCCTGCACCAACTCTGCACGCCCCAGGCACTCAGGGCCGCGACCACGTTGCTGTTGATGTCGCCGATGATCCCGCTGATGTTCATGGGCGATGAAGTCAACGCCCAGCAACCCTTTCTGTTTTTCACCGACCACCACGGCGAATTGGCCGAAGCGGTGCGTGAAGGCCGGCGCAGCGAGTTTGCCGACTTCGCCGCGTTCCAGGATCCCGAACGACGCGCACGTATTCCCGATCCCAACGCCCTGCCGAGCTTCGAGCAATCGGCCCCGGTGTTTGCCGACAGCGAACACGCGCAGCTCTACCGCCAACTGCTGAGCCTGCGCCGTCGCCACCTCGTGCCGCACCTGCCCGGCAGCGTGGCGCTGGGCGCCCAGGTACTGGCAGACGGCGCCGTCACCGCGCGCTGGCGCCTGGGCGACGGCAGCCTGTTGCAGATCGACCTCAACCTCAGTGCCACGCCCGTGAATCACCCGGCGCCGCAGCACGTTATTTTCGCCACGCCCGCTGAGCAAGGCGCGCAACTGCCGCCGTACAGCGCGCGCGTCAGCCTTTCCCCTGTTGGAGAACACCCTTGAGCGAAGCGAACCTGGAAATCCTCGCCAGCCGCGCGGGCCTTGCCGTCGATTGGATCGACGCCAACGGCCGTCCGCAACGCGTGACACCCGATGCCCTGCGCGCCGTGCTCAAAGGTCTGGGCCACCCTGCCGACACCGATGCAGAGATCGACGCCAGCCTGCTGGAACTGGAACAACAGCAGCAAGACAAACACCTGCCGCCGCTGCTGACCATCGACAGCGGCCACGGCCTTGATCTGGCGCGCTACTTCGAACCCGACACGCAGTGCCGCGTCAGCCTGGAAAACGGCGAAACCCTGGAGCTGCGCCTTGATGGCGACGCGGTGCTGCCCGGCGTGATCGCCCTCGGCTATCACCGCGTGTACATCAACGACCAGACGTTCACCCTCGCCGTCGCCCCCACCCACTGCTACAGCGTCGCCGAAGCCGTCGACAGCCAACCCGCCCGCGCCTGGGGCCTGAGTGCCCAGTTGTACTCGCTGCGCCGCCTGGGCGATGGCGGCTTCGGCGACACCCTGGCCCTGGAGCACCTGGCCCGTTCGGCCGCCGAACGCGGTGCGGATGCCCTGGCGATCAGCCCGATGCACGCGATGTTCAGCGCCGACACCGGACGCTACAGCCCGTATTCGCCGTCGAGCCGGTTGTTCCTTAACAGCTTGTATGCCTCGCCCGGCTGCATCCTCGGCGAACGTGAAGTGCGCAGCGCCATCGAGGCGCTCGGCCTGGAGGAGGAGCTGCGCGCGCTGGAGCAACACGCCCTGATCGACTGGCCCGCCGCCGCCAAGGCCAAGCAACGCCTGCTGCGCGCCTTGTATGAAGACTTCCGCCACGGCCAGCATCCGCAACATGCGGACTTCCTGAGTTTCCGCCAGGCCGGCGGTGAAGCCCTGGAAAACCACTGTCGCTTCGAAGCCGTGCAAGCCGCCCGCGCAGCTGCCGGCGAAGAGCTCGACTGGCGCCACTGGCCGCAAGAGTGGCGCACGCCGCAAAGCCCGGCGCTGGCGCAGTTCGCCGAGGACAACCGTGAAGAGATCGGCTACTTCGCCTTTACCCAATGGCTGATCGCCCGGTGCCTGGAGCGTGCCCAACAAGCCGCCAAGGGCAGTGGCATGGGCATCGGTCTGATCGCCGATCTGGCCGTGGGCGCCGACGGCGGTGGCAGCCAGGCGTGGAGTCGCCAGGACGAGTTGCTGGCCGACCTGACCGTGGGCGCGCCGCCAGACATCCTTAACCGCGCCGGACAGGGCTGGGGCATTTCCGCGTTCTCCCCCGAAGGCCTCAAGCGCAACGGTTTCCGTGCCTTTATCGAGATGTTGCGCGCCAACTTCGCCCATGCCGGCGGCTTGCGCATCGACCATGTGATGGGCCTGCAGCGCCTGTGGGTGATCCCCATGGACGCATCGCCCCGGGAAGGGGCTTACCTGTATTACCCGGTGGACGACCTGTTACGCCTGTTGGCGCTGGAATCGCACCGCCACCAGGCCATCGTCCTCGGTGAAGACCTCGGCACCGTGCCCGAAGGCCTGCGCGAAAAACTCAGCGGTCGCTCCATCCTGGGCATGCGCGTGTTGCTGTTCGAGCAAGGCCATGACGGCCAGTTCAAGCCGATCCTCGACTGGCCGGACAACGCCCTGGCGACCACCAGCACCCACGATTTGCCCACGCTCAACGGCTGGTGGCACAGCCGCGATATCGACTGGAACATCCAGCTCGGCCTGATCGATGCGCCCACCGTGGATCAATGGAGCGAACACCGTCTGCGCGAACGCCAGGCGCTGCGCCAGGCCTTGAGCCAGGACCCGCAGAACTTCGTCGAAGAGATTCGCAACGAAACCGATCACATGATCGACGCCAGCGTGCGCTACCTCGGCCACACCCGTGCGCCGCTGGTGCTGTTGCCATTGGAGGACGCCCTGGGCGTCGAAGAACAAGCCAACCTGCCCGGCACCACCGACACCCATCCCAATTGGCGCCGACGCCTGGCGGGTGAAGCTTCAAGTTTGCTGGACAACGCCGGTGCTGCACGACGCCTCGAATTGCTGGCCGTTGCGCGCAACCAGGCCCATGAGCGTGACCGATGAAGACCCTACCCCTGCGCGCTACCCAGCGCCTGCAATTTCATAAAGGCTTTACCCTGGACGACGCGGTGCCTTTGGTGCCGTATTTCGCCCAGCTAGGCATCAGCCATCTGTACGCCTCGCCGCTGCTCAGCGCCCGCGCCGGCTCCATGCACGGCTACGACGTGGTCGACCCGACCCGCGTCAACCCGGAACTCGGCGGCGAGCCGGCCCTGCGCCGCCTGGTGGCGGCGCTGCGTGAACACGACATGGGGTTGATCCTGGATATCGTCTCCAACCATATGGCCGTCGGCGGTGCTGATAACCCGTGGTGGCTGGACCTGCTGGAGTGGGGCCGCCTGAGTCCGTACAGCGAATTCTTCGATATTCAGTGGCACTCGCCCGACCCGCTGCTCAAGGGCCAACTGTTGATGCCGTTTCTGGGCAGCGACTACGGCGAGGCCTTGCAGACCGGCACCCTGACGTTGCATTTCGACGCCGAGCACGGCGCGTTTCATGTCGAGCATTACGAACATCGTTTCCCGATCTGCCCACGGGATTACGCGCTGATCCTGGGCAACGACGCAACGCTCAAGCCCATGGCTGACCGTTTCGCCGCCCTCGCCTATCAGGACGACGCCTACGCCGAAGCCGCGTGGCTCAAGCAGGCATTCGCCGAGCGCGCCACTGAAGTCATGCCGGCCATTGAGGAGCGCTTGAGCCAGTTCGACGGGCGCCAGCCGGAAGGCTTCAACCGCTTGCATCAGTTGCTGGAGCAACAGGCCTACCGGCTGGCGAGCTGGCGCACGGCGGCGGACGATATCAACTGGCGGCGCTTCTTCGACGTCAATGAGCTGGGCGGCCTGCGCGTCGAACGCACAGCAGTGTTCGAAGCCACCCACGGCAAGATCTTCGAGTTGATCAGCGAAGGCTTGGTGGATGGGTTGCGCATCGACCATATCGACGGTCTGGCCGACCCTCGTGGATATTGCCGCAAGCTGCGTCGACGGGTGGATGCTCTTGCGCCAGGTCGGCATTTGCCGATCTTTGTCGAGAAGATCCTCGGCGAAGGCGAGACCCTGCGTGAAGACTGGCGCGTGGACGGCACCACCGGCTACGAATTCATGGACCAACTGTCGTTGCTGCAACACCAGCCGGACGGTTTTGCACCCCTGGCCGAACTGTGGACGCGCCATACCGAGCGGCCCTCGGCGTTTATCGAAGAAGCCCGCCTGGCCCGCCAACAAATCCTCAACGGCTCGTTGGGCGGGGATTTTGAAAGCGTCGCCCAAGCGCTGCTGCAAGTGGCCCGCGACGATGTGATGACCCGCGACCTGACCCTGGGCGCGATTCGCCGCGCCTTGCAGGAACTGATCGTGCACTTCCCGGTGTACCGCACCTACATCAGCGTCCTCGGCCGCAGCGCCGCCGACGACGCGGTGTTCCAGCAGGCCATGGACGGTGCACGCACCACCTTGAGCGAGGGCGACTGGCCGGTGCTCGATCACCTCGAAAAATGGCTCGGCGGCCAGCCCTGGCGCCAACGCTCGGTGGGCCGGGAGCGCAAGATCCTCAAGCACGCCTGTGTACGCTTCCAGCAACTGACCTCGCCCGCCGCCGCCAAGGCCGTGGAAGACACCGCGTTCTATCGCTCGGCGGTGCTGCTGTCGCGCAATGATGTGGGCTTCAGCACCGAGCAGTTCAGCGCACCTTTGGCTGAGTTTCACAGGATCAACCAACAGCGTTTGCAGGCCTTCCCGGATAACCTGCTGGCCACCGCCACCCACGACCACAAACGCGGCGAAGACACCCGTGCACGGCTCGCAGTGCTCAGCGAGTGCGCCACCTGGTACGTTGAGCAGGTTGAGCAATGGTGCAGCCTGGCCGCGCCATTGCGCACTGATGCCGCCACACCATCGGCCGGTGACGAGCTGATCCTCTACCAAGTGCTGCTGGGCAGCTGGCCGCTGGACCAGGGGGATGACTTCGACGGCTATCAACAACGCCTGTGGCAGTGGCAACAGAAAGCCCTGCGCGAAGCCAAGTTGAACAGCAGTTGGAGCGCGCCCAACGACGCCTACGAACAAGGCGTCGAAGCATTTCTGTCGCGCCTGCTGCTCAGTGACGAAGGCCGCCCGCTGCGCACCGCGATTGCGACGGCCGCCCAGGCGATTGCCCCGGCGGGTGCGCTCAATGGGCTGGCGCAATCCTTGCTTCGCATCACGGTGCCGGGTGTGCCGGACCTGTACCAGGGCGCTGAGTTCTGGGACTTCAGCCTGGTGGATCCGGACAACCGTCGCCCGGTGGATTTCAGTGCACGGCAACAGGCCCTGGATACGCCGCCGGACATCGGCGAACTGCTGTTCAACTGGCGGGACGGGCGCATCAAACAGGCCTTGATTGCCCAGGTGCTGGCCTTGCGCAAGGCTCAACCTGAGCTGTTTCGCAGCGGCACTTACACGCCGCTGGAAGTGGTCGGCCAACACGCCGGGCGTGTGGTCGCATTCTGCCGCGAACACCAGGGCAAACGCCTGCTGGTGGTGGTGCCACGCTGGCCTCATCACCTGCTGGATAACGGTGTGCATCCCCAGATCAATGCGCAGGTTTGGGGCGATACCCGACTGAAATTACCGTTCGCCGCACCAACTCAATACTGGAAGGGACTTTTTCATACAGGCGCAGTCACACCAGACAAGGAGCTGTTGATCAGCGCTGCCCTGGGGGATTTCCCGGTCAATGTCTTTATCAATCCTGATGATCAAGAAAGCTGAAAATTTTCTGTGAGGAGCATTGTGATGAGTACTGAAGACAAACGCATACGCGAGCTGGCGCATCAGATCTGGGAGTCTGAAGGTAAACCCCATGGCGAAGACGCACGCCACTGGGAGATGGCGCGCAAGCTGGCCGAATCTGAAGCGCTGACGCCGAGCAAACCCAAGGCGGGCGCCAAGCCCAAGGCCGCCCCCAAGCCGCCGGCCAAGGCCAAGCCGCCAGCCCCCGCTGCCGGCAAGCCGACGCCAGCAACGGCGAAGAAACCACCGGCGCCGAAAAAGCCCAAGCCTTAATTCCATCAACCTCCCGTCGACGTGTCGGCGGGAGGTCATTTCATCACACAGATTGTCAGCTGTATGTTCGTCAGCACGGCGACGTTCGGCCCGAAAAAGACCCTGCAGGAGCAACTTCAATGAGCAAACCCGACAAAAGCCAAGCGACGCCGGACCATGAGCCGTCGCGGATTCGTGAAGGTTTGCCCTTCCCACTCGGCGCGACCTGGGATGGCCTGGGTGTCAACTTTGCGCTGTTTTCGGCCAATGCCACCAAGGTCGAACTCTGCCTGTTCGATGATTCGGGCGAAGTGGAACTGGAGCGCATCGAGCTGCCGGAATACACCGACGAAATTTTCCACGGTTACTTGCCCGACGCCCATCCAGGGCTGATTTACGGCTATCGCGTCTACGGCGCATACGACCCGGCCAACGGCCATCGCTTCAACCACAATAAATTGCTGATCGACCCCTATGCCAAACAACTGGTGGGCGAGCTCAAATGGTCCGAAGCGCTGTTTGGCTACACCATCGGCCACCCTGACGACGACCTCAGTTTCGACGAGCGCGACAGCGCGCCGTTCGTGCCCAAGTGCAAGGTCATCGACCCCGCGCACACCTGGGGCAACGACCAACCGGTGCGGGTGCCGTGGGACCGCACGATCATCTATGAAACCCACCTGCGCGGCATCAGCATGCGTCACCCTTCGGTGGGCGAATCCGTGCGCGGCACCTGCGCCGGGCTGATGGAAGACGACGTGCTCAAGCACATTCGCCAGTTGGGGATCTCGTCGGTAGAGCTGCTGCCGGTGCACGCCTTCGTCAACGACCAGCACCTGCTGGAAAAAGGCATGACCAACTATTGGGGCTACAACAGCATCGCGTTCTTCGCCCCCGACCCGCGCTACCTGGCCAGCGGCAAGATCGCCGAGTTCAAGGAGATGGTCGCGCACCTGCACGAGCAGAAGCTGGAAGTGATCCTCGACGTGGTCTACAACCACACCGCCGAAGGCAACGAGCGCGGCCCGACCCTGTCCATGCGCGGCATCGACAACGCCTCGTACTACCGGCTGATGCCTGACGACAAGCGCTTCTATATCAATGATTCAGGCACCGGCAATACCCTGGACCTGAGCCATCCGTGCGTGCTGCAAATGGTCACCGACTCGTTGCGTTATTGGGCCAACGAGATGCACGTCGACGGCTTCCGCTTTGACCTTGCGACGATTCTTGGCCGTTACCGCGACGGTTTCGACGAACGCCACAGCTTCCTCGTGGCCTGCCGCCAGGACCCGGTACTACGTCAGCTCAAACTGATCGCCGAACCGTGGGACTGCGGCCCCGGCGGCTATCAGGTGGGCAATTTCCCACCGGGCTGGGTGGAATGGAACGACCGTTTCCGCGACACCGTGCGTGCGTTCTGGAAAGGCGACGACGGCCAGCTCGCGGACTTCGCCGGGCGCATGACAGCCTCCGGTGAAATGTTCAACCATCGTGGCCGTCGCCCCTACAGCTCGGTGAACTTCATCACCGCCCATGACGGCTTCACCTTGCACGACCTGGTGTCGTACAACGACAAGCACAACGAAGACAACGACGAGAACAACCAGGACGGCAGCAACAACAACCTGTCCTGGAACCACGGCGTCGAAGGCCCCACCGACGACCCGGAAATCAACGCGCTGCGCCTGCGCCAGATGCGCAACTTCTTCGCCACCCTGCTGCTGGCCCAAGGCACGCCGATGATCGTGGCCGGTGATGAGTTCGCCCGCACGCAACATGGCAATAACAACGCGTATTGCCAGGACAGCGAGATCGGCTGGGTCAACTGGGACTTGGACGATGACGGCAAATCGCTGCTCAAGTTCGTCAAGCGCCTGATCAAACTACGCCTGGCGTACCCGATCCTGCGGCGTGGGCGCTTCCTGGTGGGCGACTACAACGAAGACATCGGCGTGAAAGACGTGACCTGGCTCGCCCCCGATGGCAATGAAATGACCACCGAACAGTGGGAGGACAGCCATGGCCGCTGCCTGGGCATGTTGATGGATGGCCGCGCTCAGGAAACCGGGATTCGCCGCGCCGGCGCCGATGCGACCTTGTTGCTGGTGGTCAACGCGCACCACGACCTGGTCAATTTCCGCCTGCCGCCGGTGCCCGAAGGTGAGTTCTGGACCTGCATGCTCGACACCAATGACATTGCCGTGCGCGGTCAGGAGCGTTTTGATTTCGAACACGAATACGCGGTGACCGGCCGCTCGCTGTTGTTGTTCGAGCTGCAGCGCGAAGACGAGGTATGACATGGCTTTGCAAGGATTCCTTCAAGGCTACCGGGGCTATGCGGACACGCAGGCCCTGGGCGAGGCCCTGAAGGCGCTTCAGGAGGAAGGCCTGGACCAACTGCCGTTGCCCGGCAGCGGCCAGACGTTGGCACGCTTCAGCCGCCTGGCCCAGGTGGCCGGGCATGACCTGCGCCTGTGCAAGTTATTCGAAGGCCACACCGACGCGTTGGCGATCATCGCCGAGCTGGACAGCCCCCTGCCGCCCTTGGGCAGCACGTGGGGCATGTGGGCCGCCGAACCGCCGAGTGCAAAAGTGCGCGTGCGGCGCGACGGCCATCGACTGATCGTCGACGGTCGCAAAGCCTGGTGTTCCGGCGCGGCGGTGGTCAGCCATGGGTTGCTGACGGCGTGGGACGAGGAGGACCGCCAGCAGTTGGTGGCGGTGCAGATGCGCACGCCGGGGGTCACGGTGACCGATGAAGGCTGGCATGCGGTCGGCATGGCCGCTACGGGCAGTGTCGAAGTGCTGTTCACGGAGGCCGCCGCCATTGCGGTCGGCCATCCGGGTGACTACCTCAGCCGTCCAGGCTTCTGGCAAGGCGGGATAGGGATTGCCGCGTGCTGGTATGGCGCCGCCCAGCGCCTGGCAGAAGTGTTGCGTGAACAATGCGCCAAGCGCCCCGAGCCCCATGCCCTCGCCCACTTGGGCGCCGTCGACAGTGCGTTGAACGCGGCCGCCTGCGTATTGCGCGCCAGCGCTGAGCACATCGACCGGGAGCCCAAGGCCGATGCCCGCGCGCTGGCCCAGCGGACGCGGGCCTGCATCGAGGACACGGTCACACAAGTGATGCACCACGTGGGCCGTGCGGTCGGTGCCGGGCCTTATTGCAAGGACCCGCACTTTGCACAGCTGATGGCGGATTTGCCGGTGTACCTGCGCCAGAGTCACGCTGAACGTGACTTGGCCGGGCTCGGTGAGCTGGTCGCCGGCGAACCCACGGGCAGGTGGCAATTATGAAACCCAACCCGATTGTCGGCCAAGGCACGCCGCTGCATCGCTGGCAGACGTCGCCACGGATGGCCGAGTTACCAGAGATCAGCGTCGAACAACTGGTGCCTGAGGGCCATCGCGCAGTGATCATCGCGCCCCATCCGGATGACGAAGTGTTGGGTTGCGGCGGGTTGCTGCAAGGTCTGGCCGCGCTCAGCCGGCCCATACAACTGATCTCGGTGACTGACGGCAGCGCCAGCCACCCCGGCTCCCGGCGCTGGCCGGTGGAGCGCCTGAGTGTGGTGCGGCCACAGGAGTCGGCGCAGGCCCTGCATCGGCTGGGGTTGCCGTTGCACAGCCTGAAGTGGTTGCGCGCTGGCTTCAGCGACAGCCAGGTGGCAGCGCGGGAAGATGAATTGAGCGCGTTTATCCAACGCTACCTCAAGCCCACGGATGTGGTGTTCACCACCTGGCGCGAAGACGGCCACTGCGACCACGAAGCCGTCGGCCGTGCCAGTGCCAAGGCAGCCCAGGCAGCGGGCGCCACGCTGTATGAGTTGCCGGTGTGGACCTGGCACTGGGCAACCCCCGAAGACCGCCAAGTGCCGTGGCATCGTGCGCGCAAAATCCCCCTGAGCTGCGAGACCGTGGCCCGCAAGCGTCACGCCATCCATGCCTTTGCCAGCCAGTTGGAAGGTGACCCGCAGATCGGCCTGGCCCCCGTGCTGGCCCCCTATGTGCTGGAGCGTCTGCTGCAGCCCTTTGAAGTGGTATTTGTATGAGTGTGGCCACGCCGTATTTCGACCAACTGTTCGCCGAAAACGACGACCCCTGGGCGTTTCGTCAACGCTGGTACGAGCGACGCAAACGTGCGCTGACCCTGGCCGTACTGACGCGGCCGCGCTACGCCGCCATCTTTGAGCCGGGCTGCGCCAATGGCGAATTGAGTTTCGAATTGGCCCCGCGCTGTGATCGCCTGCTGTGCTGTGACACCGCCGCAGCCGCGGTCAGTCTGGCGCGCAGCCGTTTATTGGGGTTCCCCCATGCCGAGGTGCAGCAACGCCGCCTGCCGGAACAATGGCCGACGGAACGGTTCGAGCTGATCGTGCTCAGCGAGCTGTGTTACTACCTCGACGCCGACGATCTGGGCCGCGTGATCGACCACGCGCTCGCCAGCCTGACCGACGACGGTCAACTGCTGGCGTGCCACTGGCGCATGCCAATCGAAGGCTGCCCGCAGACGGCCGAGCAGGTGCACGCCCTGCTCCACGAACGACTGGCCATGCCGCGCCTCGCCAGCTACCACGAACAGGATTTTCTCCTCGACCTGTGGTGCCGCAATGGCACCTCGGTCGCTCGCCATGAGGGCTTGCGATGATCGGCGTTCTGATCCCGGTGCATAACGAAGAAACCCTGTTGGCCGAGTGCCTGGACGCTGCATTGATCGCGGCCTGCCACCCCGGCCTGCAGGGTGAAGCGGTGCAGATCCTGTTGGTGCTCGACAGCTGCAGCGATGGTAGCGCCGCCATCGCGAGAGCCTACCCGGTGCAGCATCTGGAAGTACGGGCGCGCAATGTGGGGCATGTGCGCGGCGTCGGTGCGCGGCACTTGCTCAATCAGGGGGCCCGCTGGATCTCCTGTACCGACGCCGACAGCCGCGTCGCGCCGGACTGGCTGGTGGCGCAGCTGGCGCTGAACGCCGATGCGGTATGCGGCACGGTGACGGTAGATGCCTGGAGCGAAGACTTCGACCCGGCCGCGCAGATCCGCTATCTCCAGGGCTACGAGGCGCGGGACGGGCATCGGCATATCCACGGCGCCAACCTCGGGGTCAGCGCAGGTGCTTACATTCGCGCCGGTGGTTTCGAACCCTTGGCCTGCGATGAAGATGTGCAACTGGTGCGCAGCCTGGAACGCAGCGGTGCCTCGATCGCCTGGAGCCACTCGCCCCAAGTGATCACCAGTGCGCGCCTGGACGCCCGCGCCCAGGGTGGGTTTGGCGATTATTTGAAGAGCCTGGTGCACGCGCCGTGAAAAATTCCACATTGCAAAATGTAAAAGCGGCGAATCCTTGTCTATGCTGAAAACGCCTTGCTGGTCATTCAGGGTTGAATGACCACGCACCACCACGGCGGAGTCTGTGGTGAATAAATAGAGTCGTCCCGTCAACGGGGCACGACCCAGCACCAATCGACAAGGATGTAATTCTCATGAAGCCTGCCTCCCTCAGTGAAGGCCGTCGCGGCCCCGCGCAAATCTGGAACAGCGCACCGCAGCTGGCGCAAATCGCCCCTATCTCGGCAACCTCGTTGGTCCCCGCCGGCGCGCGCGTGGTGGTCATCGCCCCCCATCCCGGCGATGAAGTGCTGGCCTGCGGCGGTATGCTCCAACTGCTCAGCACCCTTGAATACCCGCTGCAACTGATCTCCATCACCGACGGCAGCGCCAGCCACCCCGGCTCGCATGTGTGGCCGGCCAGCCGCTTGAGCGTGGTGCGGCCCCAGGAAAGTGCCGAAGCGCTGCGTCGCCTGGGTATGCCCATGCACAGCCTGAAGTGGATTCGCGGCGGTTTCTGCGACAACGCCCTGGCGGCCCGTGAACCGCAACTGAGCCAATTCATTGCCCGTTACCTGCAAGCCGGGGATGTGGTGTTCACCACCTGGCGCAACGACGGCAACCCCGACCACGACGCAGTCGGTCGCGCCAGTGCCAAGGCGTGCAATCTGGTCGGTGCCCAGCTGTATGAGCTGCCGATCCGGGCCTGGCACTGGCCCGCGCGTGACAGTGCGATCATCCCCTGGCAACGGGCGCGCAAGGTGCGCCTGGATACCTGGAGCGTGGCGCGCAAACTCCACGCGACCCATGCCTATGCGAGCCAGCTAGTGGGTGACCCGCTGATCGGGCTGGCGCCGACGCTGGCGCAGGTGCTGTTGGAACGCATGCGCGAGCCTTACGAGATCGTGTTCGCGTGAGCCGCTCACTCGTCTGTACCTGTTATTTCTCACAGTAGCGCCACCAGAGATGTCCGTCTAAGGTGCAAAAAGTGCTGCACAGGTTCAGGTGCAGTCGAGAAAGCCATGCCAACCCTTTGCATTGGGCGGTGTTTTCAGATTCAGGTAACCCGTTGTCCCTGTTCCGTATCGCGCGTGACGTTGTCATGGTCTGACCAGCGCCTGGTTTTGCAGGTGCCTGGGAAATATTCCCCTCTATCGAGGACGGATCATGCGTATACGGACATATTCCTGGTTGTATCTGCTCGCATTGGCGGTGTCGCCGCTCGCTTCCTACGGGGCGTGCACCATCAACAATACGGCTGGCGACGACACCTCAGACTGTGACAGCGCCACGACGCCGGGCTTTACCGACACGGCAGGCAACAACACGCTTAATATCACCGCGACAGGCCGGATCACCGGTAACGTGACCTTTGGTGGCGGCAACGACCTGGTGGACGTGACCGGGCCGAGCGCCGGGATAGATGGCTCACTCAACCAGGGTGACGGCGCGAATATCTTCCGGATCAACATGGGCAGTATCACGGGAAGTGTGACCCAAGGCGCGGGGAGTGACATTGCACAGATTACCGGAGGGCAAGTCGGCGCCGTCTTCCAGGGCGCAGGTGTCGATAGCTACGCCCAGAGCGGCGGGGTCGTCGAGTCCCTGGCTCAGGGAGATGGACTGGATGATTTTTTCATGAGCGGCGGCACTATCAGCGACGCTTTCGAGGATGGCGACCGCGCCAAGATGAGCGGCGGGACCATCGGCCGGGTCGATATGAAGCTCGATAACAACGTGTTTGATATGTCTGGCGGCAGGATCATCCGCAACCTGGTGACCGGTTTCGGCAATGACACCATCCTGATCTCGGGTACGGCCTTCGTAGGCGGCAATATCAGTGTCAGTGGCGGCAACGATGTCGTGAACGTCTCGGGTGGCGAAGTCAACGGGCAGATACTGCTCAGTTTTGGCAACGATCATTTTGGCTGGTCGGGTGGGAGCCTGCATTCGTTCGTGCTGATGGGCGCGGGGGACGATAGCGCGTTGCTGCAAAACCTGGTCAATACCCAACTGGCCGGCGCGCAGCTGATAGATGGCGGCCTGGGTGTGGACACGCTGACCCTGGACAACACCAAGGCAGGTGACCCGGGGCTGTTTCCCAACTGGGAAACCATCCAACTGGATAACGCCTCGCAGTTGACCTTGGGCGGAACGCTGAAACTGGGTGACAGCGCGACAGCCACCGGCACCCTGAGCATTGATGGTACCAGCGAACTGCTGGTGAGCACGGGGGTGATCGATTCGTTTACCTCTGGCGAGTTGGTCAACGTCAATAACAGCGGGGTCATCAATATGACCACCGGCAGTTCCACCGCGACCGATACCCTGACGATCAATGGCAACTACAGCGGCAACGGCGGCCAACTCGCGTTGCAAAGTGTGTTGGGCGGCGACGGCTCGGCCAGCGACAAACTGGTGATCAGCCAGGGCACTATCCAGGGCAGTACGAACATCCACGTGACCAACCTCGGCGGCGCCGGTGCAGCGACGCTGCAAGACGGTATCCAGGTGGTACAGGCGCTCAACGGCGCCACCGGCAGCGGCACCGCCTTTACCCTCGTCGCACCGGTGTCTGCCGGCGCGTTCGATTACTACCTGTTCAAGGGCGGCGTCACCGGCCGTACCGCAGACAACTACTACCTGCGCTCGACCATCCCGGTGACGCCGCCGGACCCGGTGACGCCGACGGACCCGGTGATTATCGCCCCATTGCCGGTGCCCGTGCCCGGTGAGCCACCGCTGCCCAGCAACCCCGGAGTGACCCCGATTCCGATCTACCGTCCGGAAGTGCCGATCTACGCCGCATTGTTTCCCGCCGCACAGCAACTGGTGCAAGGCATGCTCGGCACGTTTCATCAGCGTATGGGTGACCAGAGCCAGCAACAGCAAACCGGCGCATTGGCCGCGGGCTGGGGCCGGGTGTATGGCAGCAGCAGTCGCCAGAGTTTCGCCGGCACCGTCAGCCCGACGCTGGACAGCTCGGTGACAGGCTTCCAGGTGGGCACCGATGTGTACGCCAGCCCGCTGGGCAACGGCCAGCAGCGCGCCGGATTCTTCGTCGGCCACAGCCGCCTCAAGGGCAACGTCAAAGGTTTCAATGGTGGCTGGGAGGACAAGGCCGCGGGCAAGACCACCTTGCGCGGCGATAGCCTGGGAATCTACTGGACGCTGATTGGCGCGAACCAGGCCTACCTGGACCTGGTATTGATGGGTACGCGCTTCAATGGCAACAACGAGTCTGACCGGGGCGTGAAAATGAAAACCCGTGGGCGCAACGTTACGGCCTCAGCCGAAGTCGGCTGGCCGATCCCGATCACGACCAACTGGGTCGCGGAACCCCAGGCTCAGGTGATCGCCAGCAAGACCAAACTCGATAGCCAGCACGACGGGATTTCCGATGTGTCCTACGACGCCGACACCAACCTCACCACCCGCCTGGGGATCCGCCTGCGGGGCGACTATCAAGTGCGTGGCATGCCGCTGCAGCCTTATATCAGGGCCAACGTCTGGCACAACAGCGCCGGGCAAAACACAGTGACCTTTGCCGATGTCACCGACATCGACACCGAGCAGAAGTCCACCACCCTGGACGTGAATGTCGGGGCCACGCTGAAGGTGGCCACGGGCATTAGTGTTTACGGCGAGATGGGCTACAACCGCAACCTGGACAGCAACACCTTCAACGGCCGCCAAGGGACGGTTGGCCTGAGAATGGAGTTCTGACCTGGTAGACAATCGCCAGCCAGACAAACCAGGCCGGCATCACGCACAGCGCCAGGCGTGTATCCGGCCGCAACGCCAGCAGACACAGCACGAATGCCAGAAACCCGAGGCTGAACCACGCCATCGGCACGCCGCCGGGCATTTTGTAGGTGGAGGCGGCATGCAGGTCGGGGCGTTTTTTGCGATAGGCAATATAGGACGCAAGGATGGTCGACCAGGTAAAAATCACCAGGATCGCCGAGACCGTCGACACGATGGTGAAGGCGGTCATCACCTCCGGCACGACAAACAGCAGGACCAGGCCGAGCAACATCAACAGCGTGGTAAAGGCTAGACTCATAAACGGCACGCTGCTGCTCGACAATCGCCGGAAGATACCCGGTGCGTCGCCTAGATCAGACAAGCCAAACAGCATCCGGCTGGCGGAAAACACCCCACTGTTGGCCGAGGACGCCGCCGAGGTCAGCACCACGAAATTGACGATCCCCGCCGCTGCCGGAAACCCCGCCACCAGGAACAATTCAACGAACGGGCTTTTGCTCGGCGACACCTGGTGCCACGACGTCACCGCAATGATGCACGCCAATGCCAGCACGTAAAACAGGATGATCCGCAGCGGAATCGAGTTGATCGCCTTGGGCAAGGTCTTCTCCGGTGCGCGGGTTTCGGCGGCTGCGGTGCCGATCAGCTCGGTACCGGCAAAGGAAAAGATCGCCATCTGGAACCCGGCAAAAAAACCGAACAGGCCATTGGGGAATGCCGCCTGTTTATCCAACAAGTGACTCAACGACGCGGTAACCCCGGTGGGCGAAACAAACGAACTGGCGATCAGCACCGCGCTCACGCCAATCAGGGTGACCACAGCGATAATCTTGATGATCGCAAACCAGAATTCCACTTCGCCAAACAGCCTGACCGTCAGCACATTCAACGCAAACAGCGTCAACAGCATGCCCACGGCCGGTATCCACGCCGGCACGTCCGGGAACCAGTACTGGAAAAAGCCGCCGACCACCACCGCGTCCCCCACCACCGCCACGCTCCAGCTCAGCCAGTACGACCAGCCGAGAAAGAACGCCGCGCGCGGCCCCAGGTACGCGCCGGCAAAGTCGGCAAAACTCTTGAAGTTGAGGTTGGACAGCAGCAGTTCACCCATGGCGCGCATCACGAAATACACGAACAGCCCGATGATCATGTAGATCAGGATGATCGAGGTGCCGGACAGCGCGATGATCTTGCCGGAGCCCATGAACAGGCCGGTGCCGATCGCTCCGCCCATGGCCATCAGCTGGATATGGCGGTTGCTCAGGGTGCGTTGCAATGCAGGCTTTTCACACAGTCCGGGCGTGGTTGTTTTCATCACAAAACCTCTTGTTATGTTTTTGAGTTTTGGCAGAAGAAAAATGCAGCGGTCGTGGTTATCAGGCGGTCTGGCTTTCGAAACCGTGCAACACGTTGACGGCATTGATGCCGATCTCATCGACCATGTAGCCGCCTTCCATCACGAACAGCGTCGGCACGCCCACGCTGGCGATGATCTCGCCCATGCCCAGGAAGTCGTCGCTGTCGAGCAGGAAGTGGCTGATGGGGTCGTCCTTGAACGTGTCGACGCCGAGGGAAATCACCAGCACGTCAGGGGCGAAGTGTTTTAGCCGCTGGCACGCATCGATCAGCGCGGTTTTGTAGCGATCCCAGGTGGTGTTTTTCGGTAGCGGATAATTCAGGTTGAAGCCCTCCCCGGCACCCACGCCGCGCTCGCTGCCAGCGCCGGAAAAGTACGGATAGGACACCGCCGGTTCACCGTGCAGGGAGATGAACAACACGTCCGGGCGGTCGTAGAAAATATTCTGCGTGCCGTTGCCGTGATGGAAATCCACATCCAGTACCGCGACGCGCTTGGCGCCCTGGGTGATGGCCTGTTGCGCGGCAATCGCGGCGTTGTTGAGGTAGCAATAACCGCCCATGTATTCGCGGGCCGCGTGGTGACCGGGTGGGCGGCACAGGGCGAAGGCGCTGTGGTGGCCTTCGTCGATCAGCGCCAGGCCGGTGAGCGCGATGTCTGCGCTGGTCTTGACCGCGTTCCAGGTGGTGGCGGTGATCGGCGAACCGGCGTCCATGGCAAAGAAGCCCAGCTTGCCGTCGATGAACTCCGGCACCTGCTGGTTAGCCAGGTCACGCACCGGCCACACCAGCGGCAATGCGTCATGGCTGCGGCCGATGGCCGTCCATTCGGCCCAGGCGCTTTCGAGAAACGCCACGTAGCGCTCGCTGTGGGCATTGACGTAACAGGCACGGTCGAAGGTACGCGGCACGATGATATCGCCGAGCCCGACGAACTGGACGCGGTCACGTACGGTGTCGGCGCGGCTCGGTTGCTCGAACGATGGCTTGAGTACGCCATCCTTCAATTCGGTGCCGTGGTGCAAACGGTGGGCATCGCTGAAAACAGTCAACATGTGTAGATATCCGCCAGTGAAAGTCAGGCTCTATTTTGTTCTGGCAGTCCGGGACTTTCTTTGCTTTTACTTCTGGCACTGGTAGCTTTATCGGGCGTTTTTACCCCAAGCCCGAGCAGATATGAAAAATAAAACCAAGCAGGTCGTTCTTGATGACACCGATCTCGCCATCCTTGCCTTGCTGCAGGAAGACGCGAGCATTTCCAATGCCCAACTCAGCGAGCGCCTCTCACTGAGCCTTACGCCCTGCTGGCGTCGCCGCAAGCGGCTGGAAGAAGAAGGCGTGATCAAGGACTACCAGGCCAACCTGGATCGCAAGCTGCTCGGCCTAGACATCCTGGCGTTTGTGCATGTGCGCTTTGCCATCCACACCGACCACGCGCCGGACGCCTTTGAAGCGGTGATCAAAGAGCTGCCCGAGGTGCTGTCGTGTCACAAGATCACGGGGGATGCCGATTACCTGTTGCAGGTGTTGGCGCAAGATCTGGACAGCTACAGCGAGTTTGTCGAAAGCGTGTTGAGGCGGCAGTTGGGGATTGCGTCGATCCAGTCGAGCCTGGCGCTGCGCGAGGTAAAAGCGACGAGCCGGGTGGCGATTGGGACGCGCGATTGAGCCCGGTACAAAAGCGTTCAACAGCGGCCGGTGATGGCTAATCGCCTGCTGCGTACATGTGAAAAATTCGTTAACTAATTCTTCCCAAAGGCTTTTTCCTACAGAATCAATCTGGCAAACTGATGCGAATAATTATCAACACTTTTATTATTCGCCAGGGACGGCACTCTAGGGGAGAGTCCGTTCCATGTCTGTGCACCCATCCGGCGGTAAAGGTTTTACACCCAGTTTGATTGCGTTGGCGGTCTGCCTGGCTACCTCGCACGCGGCCCTCGCCGCCGAAGCCCCGGCAACCACGCTGGAACTGGGCGCCACCCAAATTTCCGGCGAACAGCAGTTGGGCGAAACCACCGAGGGCACGCAGTCCTACACCACCGGCGCAATGAAAACCGCGACCAAACTGCCGCTCACCCTGCGTGAAACGCCACAAGCCGTCACCGTGATTACGCGCCAGCGCATGGATGACCAAGCGATGACCAGCATCAACGACGTGGTCAATGCCACGCCAGGGCTGTTCCTGAACTACTCCAACGGGCCAGGTCGGCAGTCCTACACCTCACGCGGTTTCGACATCGACAACCTGATGTACGACGGCATTCCGAGCGGCTATAACGGCGCTTCCGTGGGGGCGCAGCCAAACCTGGCGATGTTCGACCGCGTTGAAGTGGTACGCGGCGCCACCGGCCTGGTGACCGGCGCGGGCAACCCATCGGCTGCCATCAACCTGATCCGCAAACGCCCACTGGATGAACAGAAAGTCACCCTCACCGGCGCCGCTGGCAGCTGGGACGACTATCGTGGCGAACTCGACGCCTCCAGCCCGCTCAATGACAGCGGCACCTGGCGCGGTCGCGTCGTCACCTCCTACCGCGACGCCAATAGCTTCATCGACAACGCCGAGGAATATCACGGCCTGTTCTATGCCGTCACCGAAGCCGACCTGGGCGAAAACACCACCCTGACCCTCGGTTATTCGAACCAGAAGGACAAGACCAACTATTTCTGGGGCTCCTCGATGATCGGCCAGGACGGCCATCACCTCGACCTGCCCCGCTCCTACAACCCCGGCACCGACTGGGAAAACAAGGACCAGGAGATCAACACGGTCTTCGCCGAACTGCGCCAGAACCTGGCCAACGACTGGAAGCTGCAAGTCAACGCCAACTACGCCGAGCAGAAAGCCTTGTTCTCGGGCTCCTACCAATCGCGTTGGGCGGCGGACAAGTCGTTGGGACGAACCGTCTACCAAGCCGCCTACGACGAGAACCAGGCCGGCGTCGACGCGTTCGTCAGCGGCCCGTTCCAGGCATTCGGGCGCAGCCATGAGCTGGTAGTCGGCGCCAGCCGCCGCATTTACGACATGACCAGCCACGACTACAGCCCGTACGACACCAATTGGCCGATCAACGCCGGCAAACCGGACTTCGTGCACACCTCCGACACCCGCGAAATCACCACCCAGGACGGCGTCTACGTCACCACCCGCCTGAGCCTGGCGGACCCGCTGAAGCTGATCCTCGGCGGGCGCCTGGACTGGTACGACTACGATGCCCACGGCAGCAACAGCGGCGACTACAAAGTCACCCGCAACCTGACGCGCTACGCGGGCTTGATCTACGAGCTGGACGACAATCACTCGGTCTACGTCAGCTACAGCGACATCTTCACGCCGCAGAGCGCCAAGGACATTTCCGGCACGCCGGTCAAGCCAATCGTCGGCAAGAACTACGAGGTCGGCGTCAAGGGCGAATACCTGGGCGGCGCGCTGAATGCGAGCGTCGCACTGTTCCGTGTCGACCAGGAAAACCGTGCTAGCCAAGTGACTGTGCAGAACTGCCCGCAGACGGAGTGCTATGAAGCCTCCGGCGAGATCCGCAGCCAGGGTATCGACTTCGAACTGCAAGGCGCCCTGACCGACAACTGGCAGGTCGGCGGCGGCTACACCTACGCACGGACCCACACCATCAAGGATGAAACCAGCCCGGAGAAGGTCAACAAGCAGTACGACACCGACACCCCGGAGCATCTGTTCAAACTGACCACCCGCTACAACCTCCAGGGCCCGCTGGAAAAATTCCGCGTGGGCGGCAACATCTCCTGGCAGAGCCGCATGTACAACGACATCAAACTGGCCGACGGCAGCACCTACCGCCTGCAACAAGGCGCCTACGCCGTCACCGACCTGATGGCCGGCTACAGGGTCAACGACCATCTGGACCTGCAGCTCAACGCCAACAACATCTTCGACCGCAGCTACTATTCGTCGATTGCCAACTCCGTGAGCTACGGCGGCGACTCGTACGGCAACCCGCGCAACATGATGCTGACGGCCAAGTACAGCTTCTGACCCTCATCAAGGCTGCCCGCTCGGGCAGCCTTTCCTCTTGTTGCGGCACTTAAAGTCCCCACCACAAATGCCGATAAGCCTTTTGGCACACCGATCCTGAAAAAAACCTGATACCTGCTTTGCTCTGTACCCGCGCGCCATCGTGGCACGCCGCATGCTTTGTTCCTGGCCAGACCACATGGAGTAAGAGTGAATGCCTGTCCACGCGCGCTTCCTAGACCACTACCGCAAGGCCGACCGCATCATGCTGGCGCTGATCTGGCTGATGACACTGTTCTCCGTAGGCCTGGCGTTCTGGCACGACACCCTGGCCCAGGCAATCGTCGTCGGTGGCGGCACCAGTGTGGTGCTGACCGCGCTCTACCGCGCCATCGGCGGCACCCGGGCAATGCGCTGCGCACTCGGCGCGGGCCTGATGATCATGGCCGCGCTGCACATCAACCAGGCCCAGGGCGTGATCGAATCCCACTTCGGGATTTTCGCCCTGCTGGCGGTGCTGACGTTCTACCGCGACTGGCTGCCGATCCTGGTGGCCGCACTCACCATCGCCGTGCACCACGTAGTCTTCCATGCCTTGCAGCATCAAGGTTTCCCGGTGTTCGTGATGGAACACCATGGCGGCTGGACCATGGTGTTTGTGCACGCCTTCTACGTGGTGATGGAAACCGTCGCCCTGCTCTACCTCGCCGTGCACAGCCACGCCGAAGCCGTCGAGAGCCAGGAAATGCTCGAAAAGATGCTCGCCGTCACCACCCAATTCACCGTCGAAACCGCCCAGGGCGAAGGCAAGGTGCACGTCTCCCTGGCCAAACGCTTCGACCACTTCCTGGACCAGATCACCGGCCTCATCGACGGGGTCGCCCGCGACTCCCACGGCCTCGGCCAACTCGGCCAGGAACTGGCCCACGCCAGCGGCACCCTGGAAAAAGGCGCGCGCCACCAACTCGCCGAAATTGCGCAAATGACCGACTCCATGGAGCGCATGGAACACGCCATGGGCAACATTACGGTGCACGTCGAGGAAGCCGTAGAACACGCCGGCGTCGCCAGCCAGCAAATCCTGCGCGGCCAGGAAAGCGTCGGCCGCGCCCAACACGAAATCACCCAACTGGCCACGCGCCTCAGCGGCACCCACCAGACCGTCCAAGGCCTGGCCGTGCAGGCCGAACAGATCGGCTCGGTGCTCGAAGTCATCAGCAGCATCGCCAACCAGACCAACCTCCTCGCCCTCAACGCCGCCATCGAAGCCGCCCGCGCCGGCGAACAAGGCCGCGGCTTCGCCGTCGTCGCCGACGAAGTACGCAGCCTGGCGCAACGCACAGCCGTCTCCACCCAGGAAATCAAAACCATCATCGACAGCTTGCAGCAAGGCAGCCGCGAAGCCGTCGAAGCCATGCACGACAGCCGCCAAGGTGTAGAGCGCTGCGTGGAAGACAGCCAGGTCGCGGTGGACATGCTAAGGGCCGTGGGCAATGACATCAGCCAGATCGATGCGCTGAACGGACGAATCGTCACCACCTCGCGGGAACAGAGCTCAGCAAACCTGGAAATTGTCGGGCGGTTGCAGTCGGTGCAGGGCATTGCCCAAAGCACCGCAGACGATGTGGAGATGCTAGCGCGGAGCAGCGAACAACTGCCGCCGATTGCAGTGCGGCTGGATGCGTTAGGGCGCCGGTTTCATCAGTGAGGTAGCGTTTCTGCCTCTGCTGAGCGACAGCTATGGGTCGGTTTTTGCCGGTCGCGATGGGCAGAAATCGGCCAATAGCTGCCTGTCGGAACCGGCTGAAATAGCCCCAGAGCGGTCATCTCCGCGTTCCAGTATTATCATGCTGATCTTCGGACTGTTTATTGGTAGGTTGATCCATGGGCAGAAGCGTTAGGCTTCAAAAAAAACTGCATACACGGCATCTGATGGAGACAGCTGAAGAGGTGATACTTGATGACAGCCTTGTTGGAAAGCTATGGGCGCTCAATCAAGGTGACAGATTTGAGTTGAATTCAGCTTCTCTCAGTTCTGCAGCCGTTCAAAAGTACCGCTTGGAATACGTGATAACGAGAGGCCCTGTTCCTGGGCACTGGCTGTACACAAAATTTAACCCCGAGGAACTTGTATTATTTTTTACGGCAAAAGACTTTGACGGCATTTGCCATGGCTGGACTCTGTTTGACGAGTGACAACCTCAGTTTTAGCTCTCTGAGAGGCAGCTCTGGGTCGATGGTTGCCGGTCGTGGATGACGGCTTTCGACCCATTGCAGCCCCTCGGCATCCGACTGGAATTGGTCAGGTATAGCAGAATTTAAGGTGGAACCATGGTCCAAGAAATAATTCAGTGCGAGCGCGCGGGCGTAAACCCGAAATGGCCTTCTTACAAAAGTGTGCTGGGGCGCATAGCTAAGGGGCCAGACGTCTCAGATGAATACGAGTTGAATGGCATCCGTGAATATGTTGAGCGCGGCGATGCATTTGCGAAGCCATCAATGCCTGTGCCGAATAGTGACAACGTTACGCGTAGCAGCTCCGAATGGATGGCCGTCACACGAGCCCACAAGGTATTGGCAACCGCACCAGATAACCCGCAATGGCTTCTGGAATTGGCCCATTGGCTGCGCTATTACCAAGTAGGAATTTGGCAGTTGTTCTTCTGGGCGGGCCAGTTCGACATTATTGCCAAAGCGGCAGGCAACAAACGACGCCGCCAAAACTACAGCATCCAAACCGCCACCAATATGATGGTCGCCATGGCGATCCTAGGCTGGAAGGATGCCGTCATCCATCAGGGCTATCTCACCCATGCGGCTCTCAACCGTGGGCATCAATTAGTGATTGAGTACGAAGAGCAACACCGCCGTGCCCAAGCCTTTATGCTGCGTGTGTTTGCCGATTGGGTGGGCGATGTCTCGCATCAATGGCCTGCTTATGCTTACGACGAACCCATCTACGAAGCCTTGTTGGCCAAGTGGCGCACTCCCAGCCCCGACGACCTGATGCCCTGTCTGTTGGCCGCGTGTGACCGCCACACTTGGCAAACAGGCAAAGAAAGCCAGAAGAATTCTTACGACTTCAATCAGGACTGGCACTTGGAGCGCGTGCCGGTGGAAATTCTCTATATCCTGCGCCTGCGCCAGTGGGAAGGTTTAGCCAATCCGCAGAAGATTGATCATCCGCTGTGGGCCGCGCCCTTTGATCAATTGCCGTCCGAACAGCCAGTGCCTGAGTTGGACGAGTTGGTGCAAGGTGTACTCAACCGTGCCAGAGAAGACTGGCCAAATTACGATGACGTGCTGTCTTTGCCAGCGCTGAAAGGTTGAATAGGGTGCAAAAGGTACCAAAAGCTCTGTAGGAAAAGCCTCTGAATCGAAGCCTACGGCTGGGGGGATAGGCGGGCATGCCCAGCTAAAGAGCGCACCATCACCAGATCGCCCGTGGCTTGGGCCAGATGACTGAAGCACGAATGCCGCAACCAATGCGTCGTGGCTTCACCCAAACTCCGCAAGCCGCTGAGCAAGAGTTTCAACGCTACCCTTCGCATGCTTGCCGAATCGGTCAGGCAAAAACTGCACACACTGCTTACGGAGGCAGGGCAGCAGCGTGTGTAATAGCGAAATGGCCTGTCGTGCTATCACACTCTGTGCTCCCCCGATTGCGGTCCAGGCTGTCCGCTATGGGTCGAAAGCGCTTGATCATGAACGTCTGCTTTTGGCCAAAAGCCGCTGGTCGCGAACGGCAGCTGTCGACCCATTGCAGCCCTTCGCGATCAGCGACAGTTGGCCAGAACCAGCTGTTGACTGACTTTGCGACCCGACATCACGATGTCGAACGGTGAGGCTGAATAACGCTATTTCTTTTTTCAACCGGCCGCGTTGCCCGCTTGAAGTAATCAGAGCTCTGGGCCGCTGAATTTTCCTGATGCAATACACTCTAGAAAAATTCTTTGTTCTGGTTTAAGAAGTTTGCGTGGCGTATAGCCGTGCTCATCAGGCTCCCTCAGCCACCTCGTCAAAGCTCGGCTTGCAGACTCCTTGAGAGCTTGACGCTCTGCGTCAGTGAAATTATGTTCGATCTCATGAGACATAGACTCAATTTCTTTTACTACCCAATCTTCGTCAAACCCTAAATCATCGCTTGAAAAATTCAGCGTCCAAAGATAGTTCAAAGCTATGTCCGCGAGATTATTCATAAAAGTTCCTAATTGTCCATTCAGAGGTATGCGTCCGGCTAAGTCATCTAGGTGCAGTCAGCATTCATGTCGTTCAGCGGCTCTGTAAGAGCTAAATAGCCGGAGAGTAACGGGGAGTACGATGACAATTCAGACACCACATGACACCGGTGACCAAAAGTGCAATCGCCGCAATTTCATATGAGTCGGGCAGCCGATGCTCCCATAGAAATCCTAAAAACAGCGCCGCTAACGTCTCAATCACGAGCACTTGTCCGCTTAGTGCCAGTGGTAGAAGTCGGCTCGCCTGATTCCAGCACGCATTACCCACAACCGAAGATAAAAACGCTACGCCACCGGCTACCATGACAAAGTGTAGCCATTCGGAGTTGCCATGCGTTCCGACCTGCCAACCCAGGACAGGTACCGCCAAAAGCAGTGATTGAGCGCCAGTCATGACCCCTGTCAGCAGTGCCCAGTCATGGGCGGAAACGCTGGCTACCTGAGCCAGCCGCCTTGCGTTGCTCACTGCGAACCAGCTCCATGTCATTAACGCGCCCGCCGCGCATAGAATTCCGGCAATGTTTGTCAGTGTATCGGGCCTGTCGCCGTTGATCAGTGCGTGCCAGCTGATAAGTGTGACCCCGCCCACTGCGCAGCACAGCGAGGGAGTGAGCTTGCGCAAAGAAACGGCGTTGATGTCATGACGCCCTGCCAATGTGACGAACACCGGAATGAGTCCGACGATCAGAGACGTTGTGGCAATGCCAACCAACTGCACACCGGTGCCCACCAGCGTGTAGTAGATGAGGTTCCCAATCAGGCTAAGCCAGAAGAGTGACTTCCAGTCGGCCATAGTGAGATTGGCGCAAACGCGCCTCCAGCGAGGCATAAGCAAGGCCACCGAAATCGCGCCGTAGCAGAGAAATCTCAGAACGGCGAATTGCAGGCCGCTCAACCCAGGGGTGAGCTGGGGGCCGAGGAAAATCACTCCCCAACACAGGCCCGCGCAAACTCCGTAGACAATGCCCTTTAGCAGTGATCGATCAGCAAACATTTCATCCGCGCTCCAAAGCGTAATGGATGAAGTCTGGAGCAACTGATTCAGGGAGTATTGTCGGTAACTGCGGAATTTTTTACCCAGACTGTTTTTGCGTTTTACGATAAACCGCCGGGGTCGTGGCCCTCACGCGCTGCATGGCACGGGTCAGCGATGCCTGATCGCAAAAGCCAGCACGCAAGGCAATCTCGGATATGGTTAATGAGGTTCCACGCAACCATCGTTGAGCTTCTTGCAGGCGTAGATCGGTCAACCAGGCTTGCGGACTCATCTCGAACGATAGCCGGAATCGCTGGTGCAGCTGACTCATGCTCATTCTTGCTACTTGAGCCATAGCCTCATTGCTCCAGTTGGCTCCAGGATCCGCCCGAAGACGGGCGATCAACTGCTCCATGGGGTCTGGAAAGCAAGAGATGTCGGAATTTAGGGACGACAAAAGCAAAGGCCCCAATTGGGAAGCAGCGATGGACAGCTGTGCGTTGCCGATTAGCTCAGCGAACTCTATAAGCCGACGAGTTGCGGGCGAAATGGGCACATATATTTTCTGAGCAAGACGCTCTATCTGGAGCGTTTCCAGGGTCATCGGCGCACAGTCCAAAACTAGAAACCGGCTATCGAGGTTAGTCTGCTGCGAGTGGATCGAGCCAGGTGTCACAAGCGCTGCCAATGACTGATCAATGCAGCCGCCGCGACCGTTTACGTCGATTTCCATTTCGCCACGAATCGGCAGTACCAATTGAGCATACTCGTGGTGGTGGTGAGGGTGAGGGTTTTCCCTCTCATAGCTGCGAACTTCAAGGCTTAGAAACATTACTGCACCTTCCGGCCCATCTGGTTATCCAAGGTTGTCCCATAACGCCAGTTTGCACCCAGGTTAGGCCAGGCTTGCAACTGATTCTAACATTTACGGATCAGACCGTTGATCGGCAGACCCCATTTAAAAAAATGGCGGCGCCCCCAATTTCTGCCTAAAACATCATACAACTACCGCCAAACCTGCCAGAAATTGAATACGCCCGCCCCGCCGCGAAATCATCCAAACATCCTAAGCCAACCCTACAAGCCCCATATGATGGGGCATTCTGTAAATCCTCGCTTGCCCCTTCGCTTGAAACACGCTACAAACCTACAACACTGTTGTACGATGACCATAAAAATAAATCGCCATTCCCGAAGATGGCACCCCTTGTCCGAGCCCTTACCATGACACCCCCTGCCCCCGCCCTTTTCCCCCGCCACGTCGCCGTAATGATCCTGCTCTGCATGGGCTGTGCCTTCGCCGGCAACCACATCGCCGCTCGCGTCGCCTTCGACGATGGCGCCGGTGTGCTCCTGGCCATTTTGCTGCGCTCTGGCGGCACGTTGTTGGTGCTCGGCGCGCTGGTGCTCTGGCAACGCCAGAGTGTGCGCCTGCCTTCGGGAGCATGGCGTTGGCAGTTACTGTTGGGGCTACTCATTACCGCCCAAAGCCTCTGCCTTTACTCGGCCGTGGCCCGTGTGCCAGTCGCGCTGGCGTTGCTGGTGGCTAACGTTTTCCCGATTTTGCTGGCGCTGCTGACTTGGGCATTAGGCGGTCCACGCCCGACGGCGCGTACCGCGTTGCTGATGGGTTTGATTCTGGTGGGGTTGGTGTTTGTGCTGGACGTGCCGACTCGGCTCTCGGCCGACGCCGACATCGGCCCGCAATGGCTGCTGGGCGTTACCCTCGCCCTCTGCGCCGCCTTCGTGTTCGCTTGCGCGCTGTGGATCACCGATCACAAGTTGTCCCAGGTACGGGGTTCGGTGCGCAGCCTGCTGACGATCTTCATTGTGTTCAGCAGCGTGAACCTTGCTGGCTGGAGTGGCGCGCTTGCCAACGGCCTTAACCCGCCAGCGTCGCCGACCGGCTGGCTGGCGCTGGCGACATTGGTGGTGCTGTATGGCACCGGTTTTATCGTGCTGTTCATGTCGGTGCCGCGCCTGGATATGCCGCGCAATGCGCCGGTCATGAACATTGAGCCGCTGGCGACGCTGCTGATGGGCTGGCTCGTGCTCGATCAAATGCTCAGCGCCGGGCAGGTGGCCGGCGGCGTCATTGTGGTGACGGGGATTGTGCTGCTGACGTATCGCAAGTCCGCCCAGCGTTCCGCCAAGGCCTGAAGCGGGCCGGTCCCGGCGCGAAGAAGTCGCTGTTGACTACGCGCAGGCCTCTTTTGAACCCCGCCGCCCGCCCACCACCTCGGATAATCAGGCATTCCCCTGCGCACTCCGAGGCCTTCACCCATGACGAGCTCATCCACCGAACAGGTCAGCCCCCAAACCCTGAGAAAAGTCATCATCGCCGCCGGCATCGGTAACTTCGTCGAGTGGTTTGATTTCGCCGTCTACGGTTTCCTCGCCACGACCATCGCCCAACAATTTTTTCCCAGTGGGGACGCCAGCGCGGCGCTGCTCAAGACGTTTGCCGTGTTTGCCGTGGCCTTTGCCTTTCGGCCGTTGGGCGGGATTTTCTTCGGCATGCTGGGCGACCGCATCGGCCGCAATCGCACCCTGGCGATGACGATTTTGCTGATGGCCGGCGCGACCACCTTGATTGGCCTGTTGCCCACTTATGCCGCCATCGGCGTCGCAGCGCCGATTCTGTTGTCGTTGATCCGCTGCGCCCAGGGTTTCTCTGCCGGGGGCGAATACGCCGGGGCCTGCGCCTATCTGATGGAGCATGCGCCGAGCGACAAACGCGCCTGGTATGGCAGTTTCGTGCCGGTGTCGACGTTCTCCGCGTTCGCCGCCGCCGCGGTGGTGGCGTACGCCCTGGAAGCGTCGTTGTCCGCCGAGGCGATGGGCAGCTGGGGCTGGCGCTTGCCGTTCCTGATCGCCGCGCCACTGGGTTTGGTGGGGCTGTATCTGCGTTGGAAACTGGATGAGACGCCGGCCTTCCAGGCCGTGAAGCAGGAACACGCGGTTGCCCACTCTCCACTCAAGGAAACCTTGCGCAACCACGGCGCGGCGATCTGCTGCCTGGGCGCGTTTGTGTCGCTGACGGCGTTGTCGTTTTATATGTTCACCACCTACTTTGCGACGTACCTGCAAGTGGCAGGCGGACTGAGTCGGGCGGTGGCGTTGCTGGTGTCGCTGATCGCGCTGATTTTCGCCGCGGCGATCTGCCCGCTGGCGGGGCTGTATTCGGACCGGGTCGGGCGTCGGGTCACCGTGATAACGGCCTGCGTGTTGCTGATGGTGGTGGTGTATCCATCGTTCCTGATGGCCAGTTCCGGGTCGTTCGCAGCATCGATTGTGGGGGTGATGCTGCTTGCGGTGGGTGCGGTGTTGTGTGGAGTGGTCACGGCGGCGTTGCTGTCCGAGACCTTCCCGACCCGCACGCGATATACCGCTTCGGCGATCACCTACAACATGGCCTATACAATTTTCGGCGGCACCGCGCCGCTGATGGCGACGTGGTTGATCAGCACCACGGGCAGCAACCTGTCACCGGCGTTTTATCTGATTGCGGTGGCCGTGTTGGCACTGGCAGGCGGGTTGGCGTTGCCGGAGACGTCGAGGATCTCGCTGCATGATGTGGGTTCGGAAGAAAAACGCGCGGCGATGGTGCTTTCGCGTCAGGCCTAAAAAACGCTACAGGCTTGCCCGCGACGGCGGCGGGCAAGCCATAACAACAGAGCGCAGGCGCATCCTCAGCGCTTCACACACACAAACAACGCGTTCCCGGTCGTGCCAGCCCAAGGCGTAATCCGCTCATAGTCATGCTCAAAAACCTGCACTTCAAAATGCACCTGCAGCAATTGCTGCAACTCGACGAAACTCAGCGCGACCATAGCGTGCTCGTCCTGCCAAGCCTGCGTCACGCCCGCCGTGGTCTTCTCGATACTCAGGCGCAACGCCTGCTGCTCACCTGCCCCGCTGTAGTGCCAGCCGGAACCGAAAGTGAAGTGGCTGCCTTCCCACTCAACGCTATGGCGCACCAGCAAACGGTTGTCGATGTGCAGCTTGTCCACCGCGTTGAAGCAAAACACGCCGTTTTCAGCGAGCGCAGCGTGCACGCTGGCAAGGCAAGCGCGCAGTTGGGCCAGGCTGGCGTTGTAATGGGTCGAGTAGAGAAAGCAGGTGATCAGATCTTGCGCGTCGTCCACCTGGAAACCCGCCATGTCCTGGCAGCTGAACAGTGCCTCGGGGCAGCGCCGTTGGGCGAGGTCGAGCATCGGCTGGCTGATGTCCAGGCCGGCGCTGCGGTAGCCGAAGTCGAGGAAATGGCGCACGTGAGGGCCGGTACCGCAGGCCAGGTCCAGGTGCCGGCGTCCGCCATTGCCGAACAGTTGGTGCAGGCGGTGCACGCTGTGGCTTTGTGCGCGGTAGTCGATGTCGGCACACATCAGGTCGTAATAGATGGACAGGTCGGTGTACAGCGCATTGGAGGACATAGGTGGCCAGAGCGGTCGGCGGGAATTTCGCGGCGGCATGGTAACTCAGTCCAGCGCAAGAACCGCTACACTCGCACCTCAATCATCCGCCAAGGAGGCAACCATGAGCGTTCATGGTCATGACCGACAGATCGACAACATCGAATTCAACGTAGGCGACATCGCCCGCAGCAAAGCCTTCTACGGCGCAGTGTTCGGCTGGACATTCGTGGATTACGGGCCGGCCTACACCGAGTTCAGCGATGGCCGGCTGACGGGCGGGTTCACAACCGGAGAGCCGGTTCGACCGGGTGGGCCGTTGGTGATTCTGTATGCCGATGACCTGGAAGGCACGCAGCAGCGGATCAAGACCGCAGGCGCTGTGATAAGCCGCGAGACGTTTGCGTTCCCCGGCGGGCACAGGTTCCACTTCACTGATCCCGATGGGTATGAATTGGCGGTATGGAGCGTACAACCCTAAGCTGACGCTCAACCAAACAGAGGCAGGCCTGTGACCTGCCTCGCTTTTTATCGTGCGTGGTAATCGGCCACCAACTTGTCCAGAAACAAAAACAGCTTCTGGTTCATTTCATCGTATTCGTTGGCCCGCAACTCGGCGGGTTGCTGAACAAATCGCTGATCAACCAGCGTTCGCAATTGCACATCGGATGCCTGGATCAACTGCTCCACGACGTCTTGTGTCAGTTCCATATGGCATTGGAAGCCATAGACCAAAGGGGTGTATTCGACGATCTGACGCGGACAACCCTCACTTCGCGCGATGATTTTTGCATCCGGCGTGAGCCCTGGCATGTCGTTGTGCCAATGGCCGACGTCCAAGGTATCCCCAAAATGCGCGAACTTCGGATTCGCCAAGCCCTCCTGGCTCAGGTAAATCGGGAACTTGCCAATTTCCTTTTCGGGACTGTGGCTGAACGTCGCGCCCAGGGCTTCACCGATCAATTGCGCCCCCAGGCACACTCCAACCACAGCACGTCGGGCCGAAATGGCTTCATTAATGAGCGCACACTCGGCAACGGCATTGAAATGCGCACACTGCGCCTGCGTCGTTGCCGGATCTTGTGGGCCACCCAACACCACCAACAGGTCGAACGATGCCGCGCTGGCTGGCAGCGCATCCTGCAGGTACACGCGGGAATAAGTGGCTTGATAGCTGCGAGCTTTTACCCAGTCCTCAAATGCACCGGGGGCTTCGTAGGATTCATGCACCAAAAAATGGACTTTCAATTCTTCACCCTCAGATTCAACGAACGTCGCATGACCATCAGAACCAAGCCCTTACGGACCACCGACAAGGACACAAATAAATACTAATGACACTTTGTGTCATTAGCAAGATTCATCTGCATCAGCTCTCATGAATCCTTGCCGCCTTCCCCTCTGGCGCTACTGCAACGGCACATAAATATCGGTTTGCCATTGATCCTGCGGCGTCTCGGGGTAAATGCTCAGGTAGTCGAAAAACAGTGGCTGGTCGCGAAGCTCCTCGCCACAGGTACAGCGTCGCCCATGCGCCGAAAAAAGACAGCAAGCCGACCGCCCGGTTGCGACTCAACCAATACCGACCTACTGTTTCATGTCTGCCTTGCGTACCCAGGTGACGACATGCCCACACCTTCACGCCCCGCCGTACTCGAACTGATCGGCAACACGCCACTGGTTCGCGTCAGTCGCTTCGATACCGGCCCCTGCACGCTGTTCCTCAAGCTGGAGTCCCAGAACCCCGGCGGTTCCATCAAGGACCGCATTGGCCTGGCCATGATCGACGCCGCCGAACGCGACGGCCGCCTGGGCCCCGGCGGCACCATCATTGAGGCTACGGCCGGCAACACCGGCCTGGGCCTGGCGCTGGTGGGCCGGGCCAAGGGTTACCGCGTGGTACTGGTGGTGCCGGACAAGATGTCCACCGAAAAGGTGCTGCACCTCAAGGCCATGGGCGCCGAGGTGCATATCACCCGCTCCGATGTAGGCAAGGGCCATCCCGATTACTACCAGGACATCGCCGCACGCCTGGCCCAGGACATTCCCGGTTCATTCTTCGCCGACCAATTCAACAACCCGGCCAATCCCCAGGCCCACGAAACCAGCACCGCGCCGGAGATCTGGGCGCAAACCCAGCACGACGTGGATGCAATCGTGGTCGGCGTCGGCTCGGCAGGCACGCTCACCGGCCTGACCCGTTTCTTCCAGCGCGTGCAACCGGAACTGGAGATGGTACTGGCCGATCCGGTGGGCTCGGTGATGGCCGAATACAGCCGCAGCGGGCAGTTGATCACCCCTGGGTCGTGGGCCGTGGAAGGTATCGGCGAGGACTTCATCCCGTCGATTGCCGACTTGTCCAGCGTGCGCCACGCCTATTCCATCAGTGATGAAGACAGCTTCGACCACGCCCGCCAACTGCTCAAGGCCGAGGGTATTCTCGGCGGTTCTTCCACCGGCACCCTGCTCGCCGCCGCGCTGCGCTATTGCCGTGAACAAACCACGCCCAAGCGCGTGGTCAGCTTTGTGTGCGACACCGGCACACGGTACCTGTCGAAGGTCTACAACGACCAATGGATGACCGACGCAGGCCTGCTGCACTACACCCACTACGGCGACCTGCGTGACCTGATCGCCCGCCGTTTCGAAGACGGCCGCGTGATCAGCGTGAGCCCCGACGACACCTTGCTCACCGCCTTCCAGCGCATGCGCCTGGCCGATGTGTCGCAACTGCCGGTGCTGGTCAACGGCCGTGAACTGGTGGGGGTGATCGACGAGTCCGACATCCTGCTGGGCCTGCACCACGACGCCGCGCACTTCACGATGATCGTCGCCAGCGCCATGACCGACCACCTGCAAACCCTGGCCCCCAGCGCCAGCCTGATCGAACTGCAAGCCGAACTGGATCGCGGCCTGGTCGCCATCATTGCCGACGCAGACGGCTTTTACGGCCTGATCACCCGCGTCGACCTGCTCAACCACCTGCGGAGATCCCTTGCATGAGCCAGCCCGATAAAAGCGCGTTTGCCACCCGTGTGATCCACGCAGGGCAATCCCCCGACCCCACCACCGGCGCGCTGATGCCGCCGATCTACGCCAATTCGACCTACCTGCAAGACAGCCCCGGCGTGCACAAAGGCTTCGACTACGGCCGCTCCCACAACCCCACGCGATTCGCCCTGGAGCGTTGCGTGGCGGACCTTGAGGGCGGCAGCCAGGCGTTTGCCTTTGCATCTGGGCTGGCGGCGATTTCCACGGTGCTGGAACTGTTGGACGCGGGCGCGCATATCGTCTCCGGCAATGACCTGTATGGCGGCACCTTTCGGCTGTTCGACAAGGTGCGCCAACGCAGCGCCGGGCACCGTTTCAGCTTTGTGGATTTGAGTGATGTACTGGCGTTTGAAGCGTCGCTGCAAGACGATACGCGCATGGTCTGGGTCGAAACGCCGAGCAACCCGCTGTTGAGCCTCACTGACCTGGCCGCCATCGCACGCATCTGCCGGGCCCGCGGGATCATCTGCGTGGCCGACAACACCTTCGCCAGCCCATGGATCCAGCGCCCGCTGGAGTTGGGCGTTGATGTGGTGGTGCACTCCAGCACCAAATACCTCAATGGCCACTCCGATGTGATCGGCGGCATTGCCGTTGTCGGCGACAACCCCGAACTGGCTGAACGCCTGGGCTTTCTCCAGAACTCGGTGGGCGCCATCGCCGGCCCCTTCGACGCCTTCCTGACCCTGCGCGGCGTGAAAACCCTGGCTCTGCGCATGGAGCGTCATTGCAGCAACGCCCTGGACCTGGCCACCTGGCTGGAACAGCAGCCGCAGGTGTCGCGGGTCTACTACCCCGGTCTTGCTTCTCACCCACAGCACGCCTTGGCCCGCCAGCAGATGCGCGGGTTCGGCGGGATGATTTCAGTGGACCTGAACAGCGACCTGGCTGGCGCCACACGTTTTCTGGAAAACGTGCAGATCTTCGCCCTGGCCGAAAGCCTGGGCGGCGTGGAAAGCCTGATCGAACACCCGGCGATCATGACCCATGCCAGCATCCCGGCGGCAACGCGGGCGCAGTTGGGCATTGGTGACGGGCTGGTGCGGTTGTCGGTGGGGGTTGAGGATGTGGAAGATCTGCGGGCGGATTTGGCGCAGGCGTTGGCCCGCATCTAACTGCGCCACCGGGTTTGTGTGGTGAGCAGGGTTCTTATGGTGGGCAGGGTTCCTTGGTGAGTGAGGTTCTGTGGTGAGCGGGCTTCTGTGGTGAGCGGGCTTGCCCCGCGCTGGGTGGCGAAGCCGCCCTAAACCCGGGCGATCGGGCCCTTGCTGATGCTACGCGGTGTTTGTTATTGGGGCTGCTTCGCAGCCCAGCGCGGGGCAAGCCCGCTCACCACAGAAGCCCACTTAGCACAGAGGCCTGGTCACCCTAAGGAGCCCAATTACCACAGAAGCCTGCTCACCCTAGGTAGCCCAATTACCACAGAAGCCTGCTCACCCCAAGAAGCCAGTGCGCCTGTGCACGCGATCAGTTCGACTTGATGTTCGCCCGTGCGCTGTGCAGCTTCTTGTAGCTCTCGATCAAGCGCAGATGCCGGTCCAGCCCTTCCAGCTTGATGCTGGTCGGCGTCAACCCATGGAACCGCACACTGCCATCGACCGAGCCGATCACTGCGTCCATCCGCTCATTGCCAAACATGCGGCGGAAGTTGGCTTCGTAGTCCGCCAGGTCCAGGTCGTCGTCCAGTTCCATCTCCAGCACCCCGTTCAGCGCCTGGTAGAACAGGCCACGGTCAGCGGTGTTGTCGTTGTACTGCAGGAACATCTCCACGCATTCCTTCGCCTCCTCGTACTGCTGCAAGGCCAGGAAGATCAGCAGCTTCAACTCCAGGATGGTCAGTTGGCCCCACACAGTGTTGTCGTCGAACTCAATACCGATCAGCGTGGTGATGTCGGTGTAGTCGTCCAGTTCGCTTTCGATCAGGCGCTCGACCAGCGCCTGCAATTCTTCTGTGTCCAGGCGATGCAGGTTGAGGATGTCCTCGCGGAAAAACAGCGCCTTGTTGGTGTTGTCCCAGATCAGGTCGTCCACCGGGTAGATTTCCGAGTAGTCCGGCACCAGGATGCGGCATGCGGTGGCGCCGAGGTGCTCGTACACCGCCATATAGGCTTCTTTGCCCATGCCTTCCAGGATGCCGAACAAAGTCGCAGCCTCTTGGACGTTGGAGTATTCGCCTTCGCCACTGAAGTCCCACTCGACAAATTCGTAGTCCGACTGTGCGCTGAAGAAGCGCCACGACACCACGCCACTGGAGTCGATGAAGTGCTCGACGAAGTTGTTCGGCTCCGTCACTGCCTGGCCTTCGAAGGTCGGTTGCGGCAAGTCGTTCAAGCCTTCGAAGCTGCGGCCTTGCAGCAGTTCGGTAAGGCTGCGCTCCAGCGCCACTTCCAGGCTCGGGTGGGCGCCGAACGAGGCGAACACACCGCCGGTGCGCGGGTTCATCAAGGTCACGCACATCACCGGGAACTCGCCGCCCAGGGACGCATCCTTGACCAGCACCGGGAAGCCCTGGGCTTCCAGGCCTTCAATGCCCGCCACAATGTTCGGGTACTTGGCGAGCACGTCAGCTGGCACGTCCGGCAAAGCAAATTCGCCTTCGATGATTTCACGCTTGACCGCACGTTCGAAAATCTCCGACAGGCATTGCACCTGGGCTTCAGCCAGGGTATTGCCCGCGCTCATGCCGTTGCTGAGGTAGAGGTTTTCGATCAGGTTGGACGGGAAGTACACCACCTCGCCATCGGACTGGCGTACGAACGGCAGCGAAACAATGCCACGCGCTTCGTTGCCGGAGTTGGTGTCGAACAGGTGCGAACCGCGCAACTCGCCTTCGCGGTCGTAGACCTTGCGGCAGTAAGCGTCGAGGATCTCGGTTGGCAACTCGTCATTCGGGCCTGGCTGGAACCAGCGCTCATCCGGGTAATGCACGAACGGCGCGTTGGCCAGCTCCTCTCCCCAGAACTGATCGTTGTAGAAGAAGTTGCAGTTGAGCCGCTCGATGAATTCGCCCAATGCCGACGCCAGCGCGCCCTCCTTGGTCGCGCCCTTGCCGTTGGTGAAACACATCGGCGAATGCGCATCGCGGATATGCAGCGACCACACGTTGGGCACGATATTGCGCCACGACGCAATCTCGATCTTCATGCCCAGGCCGGCAAGGATGCCGGACATGTTGGCGATGGTCTGCTCCAGCGGCAGGTCCTTGCCCGCGATGTAGGTGCCCTGCTCTGACAGACTGCTGGGCATCAACAAGGCCTGGGCGTCGGCGTCGAGGTTTTCCACCTCTTCGATCACAAACTCGGGCCCGGCCTGTACCACTTTTTTCACGGTGCAACGGTCGATGGAACGCAGGATGCCCTGGCGGTCCTTATCGGAGATATCCGCCGGCAATTCGACCTGGATCTTGAAGATCTGGTTATAGCGGTTTTCCGGGTCGACGATGTTGTTCTGGGACAGGCGAATATTGTCCGTGGGGATATTGCGGGTCTGGCAGTACAGCTTCACGAAGTACGCGGCGCACAGTGCCGACGATGCGAGGAAGTAATCGAATGGCCCCGGTGCCGAACCGTCGCCTTTATAGCGAATCGGTTGGTCGGCAATCACCGTGAAGTCATCGAACTTGGCTTCAAGCCGGAGGTTGTCGAGAAAGTTGACCTTGATTTCCATGGGGGCACACCAGAATAACGGGCTAAACAAAAATGGCCGCCATTATGGGGTTTTTCGTCGATTAATTTCAGGCTTTTGACCAATGGCTGGCGAAATAGCCAATGTGGATTAATCTTCTGCACATTGGCGCCGATGGACTGTGTGCAACCAGGGAGTAGTCGGAATGCGCAACAACCAGCCAGTAACACAACGCGAGATTTCACTCGCGCCTTCACAAAAACTGATCTCTGCCACCGATACTCAGGGTGGCATCACTTATTGCAACGACGCCTTTGTCGAAATCAGCGGCTTTGAACGCGCCGATCTGATCGGCGCGCCGCAGAACATTGTGCGTCACCCCGATGTGCCGCCGGCGGTCTTTGCACACATGTGGGCTGCGCTCAAGCAAGGCCTGCCGTGGATGGGCATCGTCAAGAACCGCTCGAAAAACGGCGACCATTATTGGGTCAACGCCTACGTCACGCCGATCTTCGAAGGCAGCCGGGTGGTGGGTTTCGAGTCCGTGCGGGTCAAACCCACGGCCGATGAAATCCGCCGCGCCGAGGCGTTGTATCGACGTCTGGGCCAAGGCAAGACTGGTACTTCATCCATGAATGCCTGGGTGCCGGCACTGATGAGCTGCATCCCCTACGCAGCCACCGGTATCGCCGGCAGTCTGGCCGGGCTGTTCCTCAGCGCCCCGGTCGCCATTGCGGTGGCCGTTGCCGTCGCCGTGCCGGTGGGCGTGCTCTGCTCCCGCGTACGCCAAGGCAGCACCTTGCGCCTGCTGGCGGGTGTCGAGCCCTCGACATCGGATGCCTTGATCGCCCAGATGTACAGCGACGCGAGCGGCCCCCAGGCGCGCTTGGAAACCGCGTTCCTCAGCCAGAACGCCCGCCTGAAAACCTGCCTTACCCGCTTGCAGGACAGTGCCGAACAGCTCAGCGCCCTGGCCGGGCAATCGGATCAGTTGGCCACCGCCAGCTCCAAAGGCCTGGATCGCCAGCGCGTCGAAACCGAGCAAGTCTCCGCCGCCGTCAACCAGATGGCGGCGACCACCCAGGAAGTCGCCAGCCATGTGCAGCGCACGGCCGACGCCACCCAGCAAGCCAATGTGCTGACCGGCCGTGGCCGTGAAGTGGCGCGTGATACCCGCCTGGCCATTGAGCGGTTGTCTGCCGTGGTGGGCGAAACCGGCACCACCGTGGCGCAATTGGCCAAGGACAGTGACGAAATCGGCAGTGTGGTGGACGTGATCAAAGGCATCGCCGATCAAACCAACCTGCTGGCGCTCAACGCCGCGATTGAAGCTGCCCGCGCTGGCGAGCAGGGCCGTGGCTTTGCCGTGGTAGCCGATGAAGTGCGTCAACTGGCCCAGCGCACCTCCCAATCCACCACCCAGATCCACGCCCTGATCACTCAGTTGCAGGCGTCGTCCAACAACGCCGTGCAAAGCATGGAAAACGGTCAACGCCAGGCCCAGGAAGGCGTGGCGTGGGTGCTGGAAGCGGACCAGGCATTGGTCGGTATCAGCGAAGCGGTGTCCCACATCACCGACATGACCACCCAGATCGCCGCCGCCACCGAGGAGCAAAGCGCGGTCGCCGAGGAGATCAGCCGCAACATCACCACCATCGCCGAACTGGCCGACCAGACGTCGATGCAAGCCCATCAATCCACAGGCCTGAGCAAGGAGCTGACCAATACGGCGGCCACTCAATATGCGTTGGTAGAACGCTTCAATCGCTGAGTGAAGGCAAGCGGGCACCCTGTTACAAGGTGCCTACGGCTTGCGCTTGCCCGGTGAGGGTGAAGACGCAATCTACGGATTCCCCTGAGGCTGCTTGCGATACATCCCCGTGAAGTAATCCGCAAAGTCCGGCGCCGAGTTGTGGTTGATCACCGCGAAATTCTTCACCAGTTGAATGTGATACGGGCCGGCGCGACGAGTCGCCAAGGGCTCGCGCACGATGATCAGGTTTTCGGTTTCCATCGCCACCGTGTGGTGCGCGCTGACGATCACCTTGTCGGTGCCGGTTTCCTTGAGCGTCAAGGTGAACTCTGCCACTTCCCGGCCCTGGGCATCGCGGTCGGGGAGGATTTTCAGGTCCAGGTCGCCGTCGCGGCCGAGGAAGTCATTGCGCATCTGGTAGTGACCGTCGCGTTGATCGCGGGCGACTTCGTCGAACTTTTCGTACTCGGGCTCACGGTATTCGTCGTGCAACTGGATCGCTCGCTCTCGCTGGTCGCCCTTGGCGCTGCTGACCCAGGTACCGGTGTAATCCGATTTGATGCGCCAAATGCCGGTCTGATGGCCGTCATCGGTGTATTCATGCAGGTAAAGGAAGGACTCATCAGCATACTCGCCGCGATCCCCTACCAACTTGATCGGCTTACCGCTGCCGCTTTGGGTGTAGCGCAGCTCGCCAATCATCACCGCGCCCTGTTGCTGGTACCAGATTTCTACCGGGATTTTGCCATCCAGGGTGCCCACCAGCCGCTGTGCATCTTCATTGACCGGCCCTTCCAGCCTGGCGGTTTCCAGCCATTGGCCGTCCTTCCATTCGCCGGTGGTGCGCAGCATGTAGCCGCTGGGCATGCTGGTGTTGGCGTCATCGTCTGTCGCAGGCACTTCTTGCTGGGTATATGAGCTGAGTCGCACCAGTTCGCCGTTGCGCATTTGCCAGCGGCTCGCACGTGTCCAGCAGCAGCCACGGTCGGTCTGCGAATGGATAATGCCGTCCTTGGGGTTGACCGAGAACATGCCGCCGGAGGTTTCGTTGGCCAGCTCGGTCAAGGGGCCGTTCAGCACCCACTGCGTCTTTTGCGGGTCTTGCAGGTACACGTCGTAACTGGACTGGAAATCTTTATCCGCGCCGGTGCCGTTGCGGATCGCCAAGTCCTGGCGGCCGTCCTGATTGATGTCGGCGAAGTACACCACGCCGTTCTCCCCCATCAAACGCCAGTCGACGGTTTTACCGTTCTGGTCCATCGGCACCTGGGCGTCCGGGGTCTGCAATTGCTGGAGGATTTCGAGGGTGGCTGCGTCGCGGAGGGTGACCAGTGCCCGCGCCAGGTACTGCAAGTCCTGCGGCACCTCGGGGAACAGCACTTCAACCAGGTACTTGCCGCTGGGGTCATTGACCGAGAACGAGCGGGGTTCGGCCATGACCGGAGCCGCCACGGCCATGGAGAGGAGCACAGCGCTGACAAGCGAACGCATTCAAAGCATCCTTGCTGAAATTCGGGGGCGGCAGTGTAGCGGTTGTCCGCGCATAAATCGCTGTTTGGATGTGCCCGTAGGCTGCTATGTTGCGGGCCTCACGCGCGAAGGGAGGTGCCATGGAATCGTTAAGCAACAACGCCGCATTGGTGATCATCGACATGCAGCAAGGCATCAACCAACCCGCGCTCGGGCGACGTAACAATCCGCATGCGGAGTTGCACATGCACCGTCTGCTCAGCGCCTGGCGGCAAGCCGGTAGACCCATCGTGCATGTGCGGCATATCTCCCGCTCACCGGGCTCCGTGTTCTGGCCGGGGCAACCGGGTTGTGAATTCCAGCCCGCACTGCAGCCCGAGGCGCATGAGCATGTGCTGGAGAAAAACGTACCGGATGCGTTCACAAATACCGGCCTGGAACGCTGGCTGCTCACGCGAGCGATCAGGCAGTTGGTGATCGTCGGGGTCATCACCAACAACTCCGTCGAGGCCACGGCGCGCTCAGGCGGCAACCTGGGCTTTGATGTCATCGTGGCCGCCGACGCCTGCTACACGTTTGACCAAACCGACTTGTCGGGGCGCCTGTGGCCAGCGGAGGATGTGCATGCGCTGTCACTGAGCAACCTGGCGATGGATTACGCCAGGGTGGTCGGGAGCGATGAGATACTGGCGTCGGCTTAGAACAATGCCGCACTCACCAGCATGTCCAACAGAGACTCGGGGAATACCGTTTCTTGCGTCGATCGCAGTTCGTGCGCCGACCACCAATGGTGGTCGGCCATGACCTGTGTTTCCTCCACGGTCCAATCAGCGCTGGAAAGCGCTTCGCTTTCTGCGTGAACCACAAAATACTGTTCGACGGCGAGCACGGTTTCGCCAGTGGGGAGCATCATCGGGAAACGGCGCTCGCCCACTGAGCCCGCCACGCTGCTGACCGTTATCCCAGTCTCCTCGCGCAGCTCACGGATGGCCGCGGCCTCAAAGGTTTCCCCCTGCTCAACCCCTCCGCCCGGGGTAGCCCAGTAGTTTTTCCCGGCCAGCGCGCCATCCTTATGCACGAACCTGAACAACAGCACGGTTTGGGACGGGCTGATCACCAACAGTCGCGATGCCTGTCGTTCACGCATGGGATGTGCTCGCGTCCTGAAGCAAGCGCGCAATGGCCTGGCGCAACTCCCCGTGAAGCTCTTCTGCATAAGGAACCGCGCTCTTCCAGTCATAAAACCACGCGGGCATCCTGCGCTTGTCGTCGGGCTCCGAGGCGTAGCGCGGGAAGATATGGCAATGCAACTCGGGCTCGGAATTGCCGAGGATCTCGTAGTTCATGCGCAAGGCGTCAGTGGCCTGCAGCACGGCATCGCCGAGTCGCGCCATGTCCAGCAGGTAGGCGGCGCGGGCTTCGGTATCCAGGTCGTTCAAGCTCGCCACCACCGGATCAGGCAACAGCAGGCAGTAGCCCGGCAGAAACTGCACATCCCCCATCACAGCATAGCTATCTACACAACTCTCAAAGGCTTATACATAACTCTGTGGTGAGCGGGCTTGTCCCGCGCTGGGCTGCGCAGCAGCCCCAAAACCAGGCAACTTGGTTTTTCTGAAAAAACGCGGTGGC
>NZ_RWIO01000040.1:0-161866 GCF_009764655.1 Pseudomonas sp. PB105 | reverse complement strand
CGATGAACTGAAGCAACTTGCTGCCGAAAACTGCGTAACTCATTGTTTACCAAGGAGTTTTCCGTTTCGACTGCGCCGGAAGTGGGGCGAATTATAGGCTTCCAGAATCTGCGGTCAAGCGTTAATTACGTTTTTTCTGCAGAAGGTGCTTTTTTCGTAATAAGCCTAGGGATTCGGCGCATTACCGCAGGTATACGCAATGCCAGCAGCAGCGCACCTATAGATGCATAGATTGCCCACTCCTTCAGGTCAGCCCGCACGATCCACAACATATGCAGCAGCCCAAGCCCAAGAATCACGTAGACCAAGCGATGCAGCTTCTTCCAACGATTTCCCAGTCGACGCTGGCTATAGCGATTAGACGTCACCGCCAACATCAACAATGACAAGAAACCCAACGTACCCACAATAATGTAAGGCCGCTTACGTAGCTCAACTCCAAGCTGCGACCAATCAAGGCCCAGAACAAATACACAATAGGCCGCCAGATGCAGCACCACATAAGCAAAGCACCACAACCCAAGCTGCCGGCGCACCGCTATCCACCCCGCCCAGCCGCTCAACTTTTGCAGCGGCGTCATCCCCAGCGTGATCAGCAGCAGGATCAACGTGCCCAACCCCAGCCGATCAACCAGCACCTTTCCCGGATCTGGACCCAAGGCAAAACTCCACGCTTCATATAGCCATATCAACGGCCACACTGCCGCCGCTATAAAAACGCCGATACGCCAGACGGGATAACGCATCAGTAGTTCTTCCGCAGATCGAGGCCAGCATATAAAGAAGCAACCTCTTCCGAGTAGCCATTGAACATCTGCGTCTCACGCACATTCGGACTGAATAGACCACTTGGCAGACGACGCTCCCGTGCCTGGGTCCAACGTGGATGATCCACGGTAGGGTTCACATTCGCATAAAACCCATACTCGTCCGCGGCAATGCTCTGCCAAGTGGTTTTCGGCTGCTCACTCACAAGGCTGATCCGCACGATGGACTTCACACTCTTGAAACCGTACTTCCAAGGCACGACCAGACGTAACGGTGCACCATTCTGATTGGGCAACTCGCGCCCATACATGCCAACGGCAAGAATCGCCAAAGGATTCATCGCCTCATCCAGGCGCAACCCCTCTACATAAGGCCAGTCGATCAAGCCAAAACTCGAACGCTGACCAGGCATACTCTTGGGGTCCTGGAGGGTTTCAAAACGAATGTACTTAGCCTTGGAGGTCGGCTCAACTTGCTTGAGCAAGGCAGAGATCGGAAAGCCCATCCACGGTATGACCATCGACCACGCCTCGACACAGCGCAGCCGGTAGATCCGCTCTTCCAACTGATAGGGCTTCATGAAGTCTTCCAGGGCATAACGCCCCGGCTTGGCAACCTCACCATCAATCACAACACTCCAGGGTTCGGTCTTGAGCGAACCCGCATTCTTCGCAGGATCGCCCTTGTCAGTGCCAAACTCATAAAAGTTGTTGTAGTGGGTTGCGTCCTTGAACGGGGTGATAGCTTCACCTGCGACCGTCACCGCCTGCCATTTCGTGCCTGGCAGCTTGTCAGCAAACCAGCCCGGCGCCTTCCCCGGCTCAACATCGGCATAACGCGCAGCCTCATCCGCACTGGCCCAGCGTGGCAAGCTACTGGCGGCGATACCGGCAAGCGCACCACCGAGCAAGCTGCGGCGAGAGAGGTAGAAAGATTCAGGGGTGACGTCCGACTCGTGGCAATCGGACGCTTTAGGCAATTTGATTAACATGGCAACTCCGCAGCATTGGAGGACTGATGCACCAATAGACTGCGGAGTATGGGGGAAATTACATTAAGGCAATGTTTTGTCCCGACGCATATGCAGCAAGTACTGAACCGGCCCGGAAGCAGCGTAGACCAGGAAGGCCAACAGCAGAATCCGCGGCGGATCGCTGAAGACCACGGCAAATACCAGCACCACTGCCAGGATCGCCACAAAAGGTACGCGCCCCTTGAGGTCAAGCTCCTTGAAGCTGTTGTACTTGATATTGCTGACCATCAGCATACCGGCCGCTGCCACCATCAACGCCACCAGGAACGACATCTTCGAACCCTGGATGCCGTAGTCACTGAATGCCCAGACGATACCCGCCACGACACCCGCTGCTGCCGGACTGGCCAGCCCGATGAAGTAGCGCTTGTCGGCAGTACCTACCTGGGTATTGAAGCGCGCCAGACGCAACGCGGCGCCCGCAACATAGATGAAGGCCACCATCCAGCCAACCTTGCCCATGTCACCCAGCGCCCAGGCAAATGCCAACAATGCCGGAGCCACCCCAAACGCGACCATGTCCGACAGCGAGTCGTACTCGGCACCGAAGGCACTTTGGGTGTTGGTCATACGTGCAACACGACCATCCAGACCGTCGAGCACCATGGCCACGAAAATGGCGATCGCCGCAAAACCGAAGTACTTGCTGGCATTCGCGGCATCACCTGCCGCCAGCGCACTCTGGGCGCTCATGGAATTGATGATGGAATAGAAACCGGCAAACAGGTTCGCCGTGGTAAACAGATTGGGCAGCAGATAGATGCCACGGTGCCGGACCTTACGGCCTTCCGCGTCATGCCCCTCTTCGACATGCTCATCGATCGGTAGCAGGCTTTCGGCGTCAGGAGCCTGGTTAGGCTCGTCGGGACGTTCGCTCATGGACTTTACCTTGCAACGGTGTGAAAAAAATTCGACCAATACTTGCGGCGAGTGTTCGCCCGCAAACGATGCAGCTTTATACCAGAACCCGCCCCCAAACGAAAAAACGCGGCCTAAGCCGCGTTTTCTCTTGATGCGTACGACTTAGTTTTTGGCTTTGTCGACGATCTTGTTGGCACCGATCCACGGCATCATGGAGCGCAGTTGCTCGCCGATGACTTCGATACCGTGAGCGGCGTTGTTACGACGCTTGGCGGTCATCGAAGGGTAGCCGGTAGCGCCTTCGGTGATGAACATTTTGGCGTATTCGCCGTCCTGAATACGTTTCAGGGCGTTGCGCATAGCCTGACGGGACTCGGCGTTGATAACTTCCGGGCCTGTCACGTACTCGCCGTACTCAGCGTTGTTGGAGATCGAGTAGTTCATGTTGGCGATACCGCCTTCGTACATGAGGTCAACGATCAGCTTCAGTTCGTGCAGGCATTCGAAGTAGGCCATTTCCGGCGCATAGCCAGCTTCAACCAGGGTTTCGAAACCGGCTTTCACCAGCTCAACGGTACCGCCGCACAGAACGGCTTGTTCGCCGAACAGGTCGGTTTCGGTCTCGTCCTTGAAGGTGGTTTCGATGATGCCGGTGCGACCGCCACCCACGCCAGCAGCGTAGGACAGTGCAACGTTCTTGGCATTGCCCGAGGCGTCCTGGTAGATCGCGATCAGGTCAGGGATACCGCCGCCTTTGACGAACTCGGAACGCACGGTGTGGCCCGGTGCTTTCGGCGCGATCATGATCACGTCCAGGTCAGCGCGTGGCACAACCTGGTTGTAGTGAATCGCGAAACCGTGGGAGAAGGCCAGGGTGGCGCCCTTCTTGATGTTCGGTTCGATTTCGTTCTTGTACAGCGCGGACTGGAACTCGTCCGGGGTCAGGATCATGACCAGGTCGGCAGCAGCAACAGCGGAAGCAACATCAGTCACTTTCAGGCCGTGGGCTTCTGCCTTGGCAACAGTGGCCGAGCCTTTACGCAGGCCGACAGTCACGTCAACGCCGGAGTCTTTCAGGTTGCAAGCTTGCGCGTGCCCCTGGGAGCCGTAGCCGATGATGGCGACTTTCTTGCCCTGGATGATCGACAGGTCACAATCTTTTTCGTAATAAACTTTCATGAGGTTCCTCTATATATCCAGGCCGTAAGGCCATTCACTAATTTGGGTTAGATGCTGAGTACTTTGTCGCCACGGGCAATCCCGGTGACACCACTGCGTACCGTTTCCAGAATCGAGGCCGTCCCGATCGACTGGATGAAGCTGTCCAGCTTGTCGCTTGTACCGGTCAGTTGCACGGTATAAACGCTGGCGCTTACATCCACGATCTGCCCGCGATAGATGTCGGTGGTGCGTTTGATCTCGGCACGTTGGGCACCGGTGGCCTTGACCTTGACCAGCATCAGCTCGCGCTCGATGTGGGCACTTTCCGACAGGTCGACCAGCTTGACCACTTCGATCAGCTTGTTGAGGTTCTTGGTGATCTGCTCGATCACCTCATCGTGGCCCACGGTAGTCAACGTCAGGCGCGACAGTGTCGGGTCTTCGGTCGGGGCCACGGTCAGGCTTTCGATGTTGTAGTTGCGTTGCGAAAACAGGCCGACAACACGAGACAGAGCGCCGGGTTCGTTCTCCAGAAGCAGGGAGATAATGTGCCGCATGATTAAGTACGCTCCGTCTTGTTCAGCCACATGTCGCGCATCGAGCCGTCTTTGATCTGCATCGGGTAGACGTGCTCGCTGGTATCCACCTTGATATCGATGAACACCAGACGGTCCTTCATGGCGAACGCCTCTTCCATCTTCGGCTTGAGATCTTTCAGATCGGTGATGCGAATGCCGACATGGCCATAGGCTTCAACCAACTTGATGAAATCCGGCAACGATTCCATGTAGGAATGGGAGTGACGGCTACCGTAGCTCATGTCCTGCCACTGACGAACCATGCCCAGTACGCCGTTGTTCAAGCAGACGATCTTCACCGGAAGACCGTACTGCAGGCACGTCGACAGCTCCTGGATGTTCATCTGAATGCTGCCTTCACCGGTGACGCACGCCACGTCGGTGTCCGGGAAGCTCAGTTTCACCCCCATGGCCGCCGGGAAGCCGAAGCCCATCGTGCCCAGGCCACCGGAGTTGATCCAGCGGTTAGGCTTGTCGAACTTGTAGTACTGCGCCGCGAACATCTGGTGCTGGCCCACGTCGGAGGTCACAAAGGCATCGCCCTTGGTCACTTCGCACAGGGTTTCAATCACGGTTTGTGGCTTGATGATGCTGCCGTCGCCCTTGTCATAAGGGAACAGGCCGCGATCGCCACGCCATTCATCGATCTGCTTCCACCAACTGGCAACCGAGTCTTTGTTTGGCGTCTCGCCGATGTCCTTGAGCGCAGCGACCATTTCGGTCAATACGCTTTCCACAGGCCCCACAATCGGCACGTCGGCCTTGATGGTCTTGGAGATGGATGCCGGATCGATGTCGATGTGGATGATCTTGGCATTCGGGCAAAACTTGCTCGCACCGTTGATCACGCGGTCATCAAAACGTGCACCCACAGCCAGAATCACGTCAGCATGGTGCATGGCCAGGTTGGCGGTGTAGCTGCCGTGCATGCCGAGCATGCCGACGAACTGACGGTCCGTACCCGGGAAGGCGCCGAGGCCCATCAGGGTATTGGTGACCGGCAGGTTGAGCAGCTTGGCCAATTCGGTCAACGGTGCGGAACCGCCACCCAGGATCACGCCGCCACCCGAGTACAGCACTGGACGCTTGGCCGCCAGGAGCATTTCTGCCGCCTTGCGGATTTGCCCCGAGTGCCCACGAACGGCAGGGCTGTAGGAGCGCAGCTTGGCTTTTTTCGGGAAGACGTATTCGAATTTTTCAGCCGGGTTGGTCATGTCTTTCGGGATATCGACCACGACAGGCCCTGGGCGACCGGACTGCGCGAGGTAGAAGGCCTTTTTCATGACTTCCGGAATTTCCGAGGCGTGCTTGATCATGAAGCTGTGTTTCACGATCGGCCGGGAGATACCGATCATGTCGGTTTCCTGGAACGCGTCGGTGCCGACCATGGTGCTAGGCACCTGGCCAGAGATGATCACCATCGGGATGGAGTCCATATAGGCAGTCGCAATGCCAGTAATGGCATTCGTTGCGCCTGGGCCGGACGTTACCAGTACCACGCCGGCTTTACCGGTGGCACGGGCATAACCGTCAGCCATATGGGTCGCGGCCTGTTCGTGGCGAACCAGGATGTGGGTAACAGCCGGTTCCTTGAACAGTGCGTCGTAAACATGCAGCAGAGCACCACCTGGGTACCCGTAGATATAGTCGACGCCTTCGTCACGCAAAAAGCGGACGAGCATCTCACCGCCAGATAAAAGCTCCACGTTGTTCACCTCTAAAACGCCAGAATACCGTCCGTTGAAAACCGACGGGTCTTAATAGGTTTACTTCTCAACAGAGCATGAGCGACGGTGGTCGCCGACTACGTCAGCACTGACTGAGCAAGTATTGGGATCGTCCCAAGTGTTGCGGGCTTTTCCCACCCAGCGCGAGGTAACGCGTTGCGGGTGTAACAGGTCGGCGCGGATGTGCGCCTCATGATCTGCTGAGCGGGCCTGCTTCTGGCAGTCCCGATACAGCGGACTTTGGATTCTTCTGTTTCAGGCCGTTCAAGTCAAGCAATAATTGCGCTTTTTTCCAACTAAGCGCATGAGAACGCAGAAGAAAGGGCTTTGAGGAGGGATAAAACTCGCCTGAATGTCGTCAAGCGGTAGAAATATGCGCAAGACTGCCGGAAAACCCGGCAGTCAGGCAATTAACGAGCGTCGACGATCAATTGATCGAACTTTTTCAGCGCATTACGCAAGCCAACGCTTTCTCGCGGCCGATCGGCATAGACCATCTCGGCCATTTCCAGGATCCCCGATGCGCTGGGCAACGGCAGGTCCTGTTCGAGGATCTGCTTCATGCGCACCAGGAAGATCCATTGCAGCCACTGGTGAAAGTCCAGGGTATCCACCGAAAACGGCTCAACGCTGCTAAGCGCCTCGACGCCGGGGGAGACCTCATCCCACCAGCCCTGAATGCGCAATTCGCGCTCGATCAGCAATAACTGCTCGGCAATCGCAGGAAACCGTACATCCATCAGAGGCTGACCTTGGCTTTTTGACGGGCCTGGGCGGCACCCGCGGCATCACCTTGTGCGGCACGCGCATCTCCGATCAACGCCCACAGGCTGGCTTGCAGATCAGGACGACCGCTGGCCATCGTGAGGCCACGGCGGGCGAACTGCTCGGCTTGCGGCGCATCGCCCTGGGCCATTCGCACCTGCGCCAGGCGATACAGCACTTGTGGTTCACGCGGTGCAACGCGTTGCGCACGCTCAAGGCTCGATGACGCACCGTTCAGGTCGCCACCGGCCTGTTGTTGCTGAGCCGTCGTCAGCAAGGCCAACACCGGGCCATCCAACTGTTCGTCAGCCGACAAGCCGCCCGAGTTGGAGGAGGATGGAATGCCACTTGGCGTCGACGGCATGTTGTAGGTGCCCTGGTTGATCGGCGCAGCCTGAATCGGCGTGGAGTCGATCGGCCCAGAGGTGCTTGGACCAGGCGTCCATGGCTCAGCGCTGATCGGGGCCGACGTAGCCGCGCCGCCGCCCGGCACCATCACCACCACGCCCGAATCCTGCGGCACGGCCTGAGGCTTGGCCTGCGCGGGACGATTGGTCACGGTCTGGCGGAAACCGCCATTGGCCGAGATCCGGTCGTTATTGGAGACGGCTGTGCTCGAATCCACCACGGGGATGGAGCCGCGCTGCACGCTGGAGCAACCGCTGAGCAAAGCCAATGTTGTAATAGCTGGAATCAACCACTTGTTCACTTGAAACCCTCTTTGCTTAATTCATCCAGCCCTTGACCCAATCCATCACCGATTCCGCGTCCGCAGGGGCACCGCCACCGCACGCAGCACCGGGTGGTGGTTCGCTGCCGCGAATATACGGCATCTGGACTGCGCCCGGACAATTGGCATCGGAGCCCTGGCCGGTATGTGGATCAATCCAGGCCTGCACGATGTTATCCGGCTGCGGCATGTTCAATGGCAACGGATCGGCCTTGCGCATAAAACTGGTCCAGACCTGCAACGCACCGGTAGCACCGGTGAACGGCGTCTTGCCATTGTCGTCACGACCCAACCACACCACGGCCAGTACATCCTGACCGAAACCTGCAAACCAACTGTCGCGCGAATCGTTACTGGTACCGGTCTTGCCCGCCAGCGTCAGATTGGACGGCAGCACCTTGTAGACCGAGCTACCGGTACCTTCACGCATCACGCGCTGCATGGCGTTCTGGATCAGGTAGATCGAGCCCGCATCGAAACGCTGCTGGATCTGGAACGGGTAGCGCTTGAGCGGCTCGCCCTCGGCCGTCAGCACACTGCGGATCCCGCGCATCGGGGTGTTGAAGCCACCGTTGGCGAGGGTCTGGTACATGGTCGCGACTTCCATCGGCGTCATGGCACCAGCACCCAGCAGGATCGATGGGAACGCGGGGAATTCGCGGGTTATACCCAGTCGCGCCAGCGTCTTGAGCACATTCGGCACGCCCACTTCCAGGCCAAGCCGAGAGGTGGAGATGTTGTAGGAATGCGCCAAGCCCTGATACAGGAACACCGTGCCGTGAGAGCGGCGATCGAAGTTCTGTGGTGTCCACACCTGGCCGTCGCCGCCTTTGACGGATAGCGGATCGTCCGACAGCCAACTGGTCAGGGTGTACTTGCTCGGTTTTTCCAACGCGGTAAGGTAGACCGCAGGCTTGACCAGCGAACCGATCGGCCGCACAGCATCCAGCGCGCGATTGAATCCGGCAAAACTCGCCTGACGACTGCCGATCATGGCTTGAACTTCACCGGTTTCCGGGTTCGTGACCACCATGGCGGCTTCTACTTCATCGGAACCTTTACGCCCCGTCAGACGCTTGAAAGTGTCGCTGACAGACGCTTCGGCCTTCATCTGCAGAATCGGATCAAAACTGGTGAAGATTCGCAGGCCTTCTTCGGTCAAGTCTTCGTCGCGGTAGTCTTCACGCAGTTGGCGTTTAACCAGATCGATAAAGCCGGGGAATGAACTGTCCGCCAACTTGCCGCGGGTTGTCACACCCAGTGGCATTTTCTTCGCTGCGGCTACTTGTTCAGCCGTGGCCACGCCTTGCTGTTCAAGCACATCCAGCACCAGGTTACGGCGCTCCAGCGCACGCTCCGGATTGCGACGCGGGTTGTAGTAGGAAGGCCCTTTGACCATGCCCACCAACAACGCCACTTGATGCAGCTTCAACTCGGACAGCGGCTGACCGAAGAAGAACTGGCTGGCCAGACCGAAGCCGTGCACCGCGCGCTGGCCGTCCTGGCCGACGAAGACTTCGTTGAGGTACGCCTCAAGGATTTCCTGCTTGCTGTAGTGCAGCTCAAGCAGCATCGCCATCATCGCTTCGGTGAGCTTACGGGTCAGGCTGCGCTCGTTGGTGAGGTAGAAGTTCTTCACCAACTGCTGGGTCAGCGTACTGCCGCCCTGGGTCATCCTGCCGCCGGACGTATTTACCCAAACCGCACGGGCAATCGACTTCGGCGACACACCCCAGTGGCTATAAAAGTCGCGATCCTCTACCGCAACCAGGGTTTCCAGCAGGTAAGGCGGCACCTGATCAAGCTTGATCAGGATGCGATCTTCAAGGTTCTTCGGGTAAATCCCGCCGATCATCAACGGTTCAAGGCGGACCACCGGCAATTTCGAGCCGTTGAGGGAGGACAGCTCGGCCACGTAGTCACCGGAGAAGCGCACGCGCACCGGCTGGGCTTTTTCCAGGCCTTCATAGAACTGGAAGCCACGGGTATTCAGGTCGACCGTGTTACCGCTGACGGCGGCCGCACCCGGGCCATTGCTCACGGGTTCGCGGCGGTAGCCGAGGGCGTCAAGTTCGGTGAGGAAGTCATCCTTGCTCAGCTTCTGTCCGCTGAACAGTTCCAGCGGGCGTGCATACACCTTGGCCGGGATGGTCCAGCGCTTGCCGGAGAACTTCTCCTGGACCACTGCGTCGAGGTACACCGCGAAGCCGGCGAGCACCACAAGGCCTACAAGGCCGAGCTTGAGCGCCCAGCCAAGCCACGGACGCAGGCCGCGGGAAGGAGGTTTTTTACGGGAACGGGGAGATCGGGATCGAGTCATGGCGGCGGATTATACGCACTTTATTGATGATCAACATGAGCCGGACAGCGGTTTGCACGACCGTCCGTAGCAGCCATAATGCGCGCCATGATTTCCCCCAGACTCTGAAGGATCGCCCGTGAGCCAGTCACTGATCGCCGCCCTGCAAAACCCGGCTTTGTACCCTCATCCGGTCGAAGCGTTCCAAGTCATCGAGACCCATATTTCGTGGGTCGTATTGACCGGCCCTTTCGCTTACAAATTGAAGAAACCGATGAACTTCGGCTTTCTGGACTTCACCGACCTGGAAAAGCGCGGGCACTTCTGCAATGAAGAGCTGCGCCTGAACCAGCGCCTGACGGACGATTTGTATCTGGATGTGCTGCCGATTACCGGCACCGCCGAAGCCCCCCAATTGGGCGGCGACGGCCCGGTGATCGAATATGCACTGAAGATGCGCCAGTTCCCGCAAAGCCAACTGCTCAGCACCCTGCAGGCCAATGGCGAATTGACTGCCGCGCACATCGATGAAATGGCCAAGCAGATCGCACACTTCCATCTCACCGCGCCGAAAGTGCCACAAACCCACCCAGCCGGCACTCCCGACGAAGTGATGGCACCGGTACGGCAGAACTTCGACCAGATCCGTCCGTTTTTGAGCGACAAGGCCGACCTGATTCAACTGGAAGCCCTGCAAGCCTGGGCCGAAAGCAGTTTCGACCGCCTCAAGCCGCTGCTGGCACAGCGCAAGCTCGATGGCTTCACCCGCGAGTGCCACGGTGACATCCACCTCGGTAATGCCACCTTGATTGATGGTCAGGTGGTGATTTTCGACTGCATCGAGTTCAACGAGCCGTTTCGCTTCACCGACGTGTACGCCGACACCGGCTTCCTGGCCATGGACCTGGAAGACCGAGGCCTCAAGTCCCTGGCCCGCCGTTTCATCAGCCAGTACCTGGAGCTGACCGGCGACTATCAGGGCCTTGAAGTGCTGAACTTCTATAAAGCCTACCGCGCCCTGGTGCGTGCCAAGGTGTCGTTATTCAGCATGCCGAGCGAAGCAAGCCCGGTACAACGTGCCACAACACTGCGCCAGTACCGCAACTACGCCAACCTGGCAGAAAGCTACAGCACCATTCCGTCACGTTTTCTGGCGATTACCCACGGTGTCTCGGCTGTGGGCAAAAGCCACGTATCCATGCGTCTGGTAGAGGCGCTCGGTGCCGTACGCGTGCGCTCGGATGTGGAGCGCAAGCGCCTGTTCGGCGAGCAGCACGTGGAGAACACGCCACAGGCCGGCATTTATGCGTCCGATGCCAGTGCCAAAACCTACGCTCGCTTGAACGACATCGCCGATACCGTGCTGCGCGCCGGCTTCCCGGTGGTGCTGGATGCCACCTTCCTGAAACGCGAACAACGTGAAACCGCCGCCAAGGTTGCCGAAGCTACCGGTGCGCCCTTCCTGATTCTGGATTGCAACGCACCCCAGGCCGTTATCAGCAGCTGGCTGGCGCAACGTCAGACAGACAAAAACGATCCATCCGACGCGACCCTGGCCGTTATCGAAGCCCAGCAGGCAAACCGTGACCCACTTACAGCTGAAGAGCTGTTGCTGAGCAAACGCGTGGAGACCAATCAAAGCGGGACCCTCGACGCGGTAGTTGCACAGATTCGCCAGCGCTTGCCAGGCCTGTAAGAAAAATTTCTTGGTCGTGTCGCCTACTTGGGCGCACGACCGAGCAATAGTGGCACTATAATGGCGTCATAAATTCAACAGGAGTTCGCCGTCATGACTCAGCCCAAGCTTCTTGATACCCCGCTCTACTCGCTCCTGCATAAAGACGATATTCGCGGCTTCAACCAGGAGCGTCCGAAAGACGGCGCTATCGACATGCGCGGTGGTGACTTCCGTGGGCTGGACTTGCGTGAATTGAACGCCACTGGCGTCGACTTTACCGACGCATACTTCCGCTCCGCCGACTTGCGCGGCCTGGATTTACGCGACTGCTCGCTGGAAGGCGCCAGCCTGGCCCATGCGCAGATTTCGGGCACCTACTTCCCACCTGAATTGACCGCTGACGAGATCCTCATGTCGGTCAATTTCGGCACGCGCCTGCGCTACCGCACTAAGTAACACGCGCCCCAAGCCCAGCTACGCGCAACGCGTAGCGGGCTGCTCATGCCTGCCCGCTGTCAAAATCCCCGCGCCATTCTTATAAGCGTTTGGGCCGTTTCGGACCAAAGAACCACGCTTTTCCTACTGAACGCTACACTCCTGTTCAGGCTTGCCTGGTCACGAATACCCACCGCACCCTTCGGCCGTCGCAAGGAGGCTTGATGAACGATGAGCTGCAACACCTGAAAAACCTTGGCAAGACGTCAGCGCAGTGGCTGCATGCGGTGGGCATCCACAGCGCGTCCGACTTGCGGCGCCTGGGCGCAGTCGATGCGTATCGCGCAGTAAGAACTCGTGGGTTCCGCGCATCGAAGGTTTTGCTGTATGCGATCGAGGGGGCGCTGATGGACGTGCACTGGAACGATATTCCCGTTGAGCGCAAGGAAGCGTTGAACCGCCAACTGGATGCCATTTCAACGCGGCAAAAGAATTAGATCGACCAGAAGACCCAATGTTTACGGAGGTTTCGAACGACCGTTTGAGAAAAACGGAAGATCGACCCAAAACTAGTATTGACTCTCAAATGAGAATCGTTATGATTATCACAACTGGTCGCGAGATCAGCCGATAACTGAAAGACCATTGGTTCGGACTCTCAGATTATCTCCTCATCAGGCTAATCACGGTTATTTGACCCGGCTCTTGCCGGGTCTTTTTTTGCGTGCAAGAAAGCAGACTTCAGCGCGCAATGATCAGCGGATGCCCACGCTCCGGGTGTGGCTGTACCAACACATCCAGACCAAATACAGCCTTGAGCGGCTCAGGCCGCAGCACCTTCACCGGCGTGTCCAAAGCGTGGGGGCGCCCCTCCTCCAGCAGCAGAATACGATCACAGTAACGCGCCGCCAAGTTCAGGTCGTGGAGGATCACCAACACGGCCGCGCCCCGATCGGCAAAGGTACGGATGGCCTGCAATGTCGTGTGCTGATGCAGGGGATCAAGCATCGACGTCGGCTCATCCAGCAGCAACGTCTGCCCCGCTTCACCCGGCCATAGCTGCGCCAGCACCCGGGCCAGGTGCACGCGCTGGCGCTCGCCACCGGACAATGCCAGGTAACTGCGGCCACTCAAGTGTGCGACGTCCGCGGCCTGCAAGGCTGCGCTGATGATTTCGTCATCGCGCACACGTCCAGTCTGGTGGGGCAGACGGCCCATGCCGACGACCTCTTCGACGCGAAAGGCGAAATCCAGGGTCGAGCTCTGTGGCAACACCGCCAGACGCTGGGCGCGCTGCGACCCGGTCCAGTCTTTCAACGCCTGCTGGCCCAGCCATACCCTGCCTTGATCGGGGTGTAACTCACCGCACAATGCCCCCAGCAAAGTACTCTTGCCGGCGCCATTGGGACCCAGCACGCCGAGCACTTCGCCTGGCAGCAGGTCCAGAGTGACATCCGCCAGCACGGTTTTGCGACCGCGGCGGACCTGCAGGTCTTCAACACGCAGCATCAGGCACGCCCCCGCAGCAACAGGTAAAGAAAAAATGGCGCACCAATGAACGCAGTCACTATGCCAATCGGCAACTCTGCTGGCGCCAAGGCCAGCCGTGCAACCAAGTCGGCAAACAGCAGCAGACTCGCGCCCGCCAAGATTGAAGCCGGCAGTAACACGCGGTGATCAGGCCCTGCCAGCAATCTGACCAGATGCGGCACCACCAGCCCCACAAAACCAATCATGCCCGCTGCAGCCACCGCAGCACCGACACCCAATGCGGTACAGAACACCAACTCGCGTTTGAGCGCTTCAACATCGATACCCAAGTGGCTGGCCTCAGACTCACCCAGCAGCAGCGCATTCAACGCCTTGGCCCGGCGCGGCAACCACAGCGCCACCCCCGCACTCACCAGCAACAACGGCCACAGCCGCGAATAGCTCGCACCGTTGAGGCTGCCCAGGTTCCAGAACGCCAGCGTGCGCAACGTTGCGTCGTCCGCCAAATAAGTGAACAGGCCAACAGCCGAGCCAGCCAGCGCAGTGAGAGCAATGCCGGCGAGCAGCATCGTCGCCACATTCGTCTGGCCGTTGCGCCGCCCCAGTCTATAGACCAGCGCAGTCACTCCCAACCCACCAAGGAATGCACACAGCGACAGCAGGTACGGCCCGAACGCATCCGGCAAGCCACCAAAAAACGAACCTCCGACGATGGCGACGGCCGCTCCGAGCGCCGCACCACTGGACACCCCCACCAACCCAGGATCGGCCAGCGGGTTGCGAAACAACCCTTGCATGGCCACGCCCGACAATGCCAACACGCCACCCACCGCCAAGCCCAGCAAGGTACGCGGCAACCGAATCTGCCCCAGGATAAGCTCGGCCTGCTCCAGCCCCTGCGCCTCAATCGGCACGCCCACCAAACGCAAGGCGGCCTTGAGCGTATCCAGCAATGGCAGACTCACCGGCCCCAGCGCCAAAGAGAGCCAGATCGCCAATACGCACAACAGCGTCAGCCCGATAAACAGGGTTTTGGGCTTGACCAGTGCGGTCATGGGGCCGGTTTAGCCTGGGACGGATAAAACCCGGCGGACAACTTCGCCAGGCTTTGCGGCAGACGCGGCCCGAGCCCGCCCACCAGCAGTGTTGGGTCCAGCTCAAACACCCGCCCGCTCTTGGCCGCCGGCGTCGAAGCGAGGATCGGATTTTCTTTGAAGAGGGCCGCACGGGCTGCATCCCCCGTGAGGGCACGATCAGCGAACACCAGTACATCCGGGCTCAGCCCTGCCAGCGACTCCACCGAAAACGGTTTGTAACCCGTATGGGTGGCCAGGTTGTGGCCGCCCGCCTGCTGCACCATCCAATCCCCCGCCGTGCCCTTGCCGGCAATCAGCGGCTTGCCGCCGGCGTGACCAACCAACAGCAAAACGCCAGGGGCCTTTTGCGAGGCCTGGGCCTTGGCGAGCGAGCTTTTCTGCTGATCAAGCGCCTGCTCATATCCGGTAAATAATTCGTTGGCCTTGGCCTCTTCGCCCAGCAATTTTCCCAGGTGCTGAAGGTTGCCTTTCAAAGTCGCCAGATCCGGCTGCGCCGAAAACATTTCAACCTGAACGCCCGCGCTGCGAATCTGCGCAAGTACCGGCGGCGGCCCCATCTCTTCTGTGCCCACCAGCACTTGAGGGCGCAGGCTGAGAATGCCCTCGGCCGACAATTGCCGCTGATAGCCAATACTGGGTAACGACTTGAGCGACTCAGGATGCTGGCTGGTGGTATCCACGCCAACCAACTTCGGTTCACCGCCCAGAGCCGTCACCCATTCCGACAGCGCCCCACCGGCACTCACCCAGCGTTGTGGCTGTTCCGAGGCGTGCGCCCCAGGGTTGACCAGCAGTCCGACAACAAGCGCAATAGCGCTGGTACTCAGGCGCATAACAGGGTTTCCTTCCGAGGGCGGGGCCTTTCGAGCACTCGTTGATGTGACAGGTAATCCCTGCCGGGCATCGAACTGAGCACCCAGTCAGCTAATGGGCGAAGCCGGCATTTGATAATTGTTTGCATTTGAACGTCAAGGCACTTAAGGATTGAAATGAAGTTTCTCTGCCCCTCCAAGACCCTCGCGCCAGACAGCAGCCTCGGTTTTGAAATCGATGGTTGCAAATTGTTGGCCGTACGCCGGGACGGCATTGCCTACTTCTATATCAACCGCTGCCCCCATCGCGGCATCCCGCTCGAATGGCGGCCCGACCAGTTCCTCGATGACAGTGCCAGCCTGATCCAATGCGCCACCCACGGCGCCCTGTTCCTGATCGAGAGCGGTGAGTGCATTGCCGGCCCCTGCGCCGGTAAAAGCCTCGAAGCCCTGCGCGGTCGCGAAGACGAACAGGGCCTGTGGGTGGACCTCTAGTCGAGCAGCACGTCCAACCGGCGATCCACGCATACCTCCTCGGCCGTCACGCGCACGCCATATGCCAATACTTCCACTCCGGCCGCTTTAGCTTCGCGCAAGGCGGCACCATAGGCGGCATCGATTTCCAGGGCTGGGCGCACGGCGTCAATTCCCGAGAGGTTAACGCAGTACAACTGCACCGCTCGCACACCTTCACGCGCCAGGTAGGCCAACTCCCGCAGATGCTTGGCGCCACGCTGGGTCACCGCGTCAGGGAAAGCAGCAACACGGGTGTCATCGAAACCCAGGGTGACACTTTTGACTTCGACGTAGGCGGCGCCATCGGGGTACTCCAGGCGAAAGTCGATACGGCTTTTCTCCTGCCCGTAAGGCACTTCGCGCTTGAGTGCGGTAAAGCCATTGAGCTCCGTGATCACGCCAGCGCGTAACGCCTCCTCGACCAACTGATTGGCGCGCGCCGTGTTAACGCACGCCAGACGGCCCTGGGGCGTTTCGGCGATTTCCCAAGTGCCGGGCAGCTTACGCTTGGGGTCGGTGGAACGGCTGAACCAGACCTGGCCACCTTCAACCATGCAATTGAGCATCGAACCGGTGTTCGGGCAGTGAATGGTCAACAACTCGCCGGTAACGGTCTCGATATCGGTGAGAAAACGCTTGTAGCGGCGAATCAGTCGGCCTTCTTCGAGGGGAGGATGAAAACGCATCAGCCTTGCCAGCTCCGCAAGCCACGGGCGATGCGCTCCACCGCCTCCTGTAGTCGATCAAGATTTTGCGTGTAGGCAAAGCGCACATGATGGCCGGCTTGATAACGACCAAAATCCAGACCCGGTGTGAATGCGACATGCTCGGTTTCGAGGAAATGCCGGCAAAACGCGAAGGCATCCCCGCCGAACGCACTGATATTGGCGTACAAATAGAACGCCCCCTCCGGCTCGACGGCGATGCCAAAACCCAACTCGCGCAGGGCGGGCAGCAAGAAGTCGCGGCGACGGCCGAATTCGGCGCGGCGCTCTTCGAGGATGCTCAAGGTTTGCGGGGTAAAGCACTCCAGCGCCGCATACTGGGCCATGCTTGGCGCGCTGATATAAAGGTTTTGCGCCAACTTCTCCAACTCACTCACCGCAGCGGGCGGGGCCACCAGCCAACCCAGGCGCCAGCCGGTCATGCCGAAATACTTCGAAAAACTATTCAGCACGAAGGCGTCGTCGTCGACCTCCAGCACGCTGGCCGCGTCGGTGCCGTAGGTAAGGCCGTGATAGATCTCATCGACTACCAGATGGCCGTCGCGCGCCTTGATTGCGCCGGAAAGCCCGGCCAACTCTTCGCGAGTGAGGATCGTGCCGGTGGGATTCGCCGGGGAGGCAACCAATGCACCTACGCTGTCCTGATCCCAGTGCTTGGCCACCAGGTCGGCGGTCAGTTGATAGCGCACTTCAGGCCCTACCGGCACTAGTTGCGCGGCGCCCTCAACCAGTCGCAGGAAATGCCGGTTACACGGATAGCCCGGATCTGCCAACAACCAATGCTTGCCCGGATCCACCAGCAGGCTGCTGGCCAGCAACAACGCGCCGGAGCCTCCGGGAGTGATCAGAATACGCTCGGGATCTACACTCAAGCCGTACCGCTGCTGGTAGAAACCGCTGATGGCTTCACGCAATTGCGGCAGGCCACGGGCTGCGGTGTAGCGCGTCTTGCCATTGGCGAGCGCCGCCTGACCGGCCTGGATGATCGGTTCCGCCGTGGTGAAATCCGGCTCGCCAATCTCCAGATGGATGACATCGTGGCCGGCGGCCTGCAGCTCATTGGCCCGCGCCAGCAACGCCATGACATGAAAAGGTTCGATGGCGCGACTGCGCGCACTGTAGGGCTGGGCCATTAGCCTTCCTTAACGGTGAGGACAAAATCAGGATTCTACCGAACCCGCGCGGTAAAACATGTTCTATTGCCTGCCTGGCCACCCAAGCGGCCACGGCAAGCGCGCACAAAACGACTAAAATCAACATTCGAGCCAAAACATACCCAGTCACGACGGGCCGCTACAGTTTGCAACCCCGACGCGACAGGCTCGACAACCGGGAGTGGCGCACCCCGAATCTATCTGGTAAGTTCGCCCGCTTGCAGCCGCAGGGCCGGCAGGTGTCGGTGACGTTGCAATCCTGCGCAATGGATTAGAAGAGTGAGAGGCGGTCTAGTCATGTCCACCCAAGCAAAGCAACAGCAGACTCAAGGCCTCGGCGGCTTCGAACCCTATGTAGAAAAAAAGGGCGAGGAGTACATGGGCGAGCCCATGCGCGAGCACTTCACCAAGATCCTGAACAAGTGGAAACAGGACTTGATGCAGGAGGTCGACCGTACCGTTGACCACATGAAGGACGAAGCAGCCAATTTCCCTGACCCGGCCGACCGTGCCAGCCAGGAAGAAGAGTTCGCCCTCGAACTGCGCGCACGCGATCGCGAGCGCAAGCTGATCAAGAAGATCGACAAGACGCTGCAGCTGATCAAGGACGAAGAATACGGCTGGTGTGATTCCTGCGGCATCGAAATCGGTATCCGCCGACTCGAAGCCCGTCCTACCGCTGATATGTGCGTGGACTGCAAGAACCTGGCAGAGATCAAGGAAAAACAGGTCGGCAAATAATTCAGCCGGTCTGAACGGATGGGGCGTGCGAACGCCCCATTTTTGTTTCTGGCGTTTACCGAATTTCCAGTAGTATCCGGCCCATGACAGCCTCTACCTATATCGGGCGTTTCGCCCCCACGCCCAGCGGCCATTTACACTTTGGCTCCCTGGTCGCCGCCCTCGCCTCCTATCTTGATGCCCGCGCCAACCAAGGCCGCTGGCTGATGCGCATGGAGGACCTCGACCCACCCCGCGAAGAACCCGGTGCCCAGGCGGCGATCCTGCATGCCCTGGAAAGCTATGGTTTTGAATGGGACGGTGAACTGGTCCGACAAAGCGAGCGGCATGAGGCCTACGCCAAAGTGCTGAACGACATGTTCAACCACGGCCTTGCCTACGCCTGCACCTGCTCGCGCAAACAACTGGAACCCTACAACGGGATCTACCCTGGCCTGTGCCGCAACGCCGGCCACGAGCAGCAAGATGCCGCCATCCGCTTACGTGTTCCTGAGCTTTCATATCACTTTACTGACCGTGTACAGGGCGAATTCCGACAACACCTGGGGCGCGAAGCGGGCGACTTTGTCATCCGTCGCCGCGACGGCCTCTATGCCTACCAACTGGCCGTGGTCCTGGATGACGCCTGGCAAGGTGTTACCGATATCGTGCGGGGTGCCGATTTACTCGACTCCACGCCGCGCCAACTGTATCTGCAAGAACTGCTGGGCCTGCGCCAACCGCGCTACCTGCATGTGCCGTTGATCGTTCAGCCGGACGGTAACAAACTGGGCAAATCCTACCGCTCGCCGCCGTTGACGCCCGACCAGGCCACGCCCTTGCTAGTAAGAGCGCTGCGCGCCCTCGGCCAGCAACCCGGCAGCGAACTGCTTCACGCCAGCCCGCGGGAACTGGTGGATTGGGGCATACGGCACTGGGATCCCACGCGGATCCCGCGCACACTCACCCTGGCCGAAGCGCAATTGAGCTGAAGGCGCTTGCAGCTTGCCGGGCATCCGTTACCATCGCCGCAGTTTTTTAATCAGAGGCCAACATGTACATCTATCGATTGGTCCTGCTGCTGGTCGTCGGGATCTACCTGTTTTCTCCCGCCATCATGGATTGGTGGATCGACGCCACGGGCGCCTGGTATCGCCCTTATCTGCTGTGGCTGATCCTGATCGTCGTGACCTTCATCCTGCAGAGCCAAAAAGATGCCGATGAGCTTTAGCCTCACCCAGATGCTGCTGATCAGCGCCGCCTACCTGGCCGCACTGTTCGGCGTTGCCTGGATCAGTGAGCGCGGAATGATTCCGCGGGCGATCATTCGCCATCCGTTGACCTACACCTTGTCCCTCGGCGTGTACGCCAGTGCCTGGGCCTTCTATGGCACCGTGGGCCTGGCCTATCAGTACGGCTACGGCTTTCTCTCCAGCTACCTTGGCGTGTCCGGCGCGTTTTTGCTGGCGCCGGTATTGCTGTACCCGATCCTGAAAATCACCCGCACCTATCAGCTGTCGTCCCTGGCCGACCTGTTTGCCTTCCGCTTTCGCAGCACCTGGGCCGGGGCCCTGACCACGGTGTTCATGCTGATCGGTGTGCTGCCCTTGCTGGCCCTGCAAATACAAGCGGTGGCTGACTCCATCAGCATCCTCACCCGTGAGCCGGTGCAGCATCGGGTGGCCCTGGCGTTCTGCGCGCTGATTTCACTGTTCACGATCTTCTTCGGCTCACGCCATATCGCCACCCGCGAAAAACATGAAGGCCTGGTGTTTGCGATTGCCTTCGAGTCAGTGATCAAGCTGATCGCCATCGGCGGCGTCGGCCTCTATGCGCTGTATGGCGTGTTCGACGGCCCGCAACAGCTGGAACTGTGGCTGCTGCAAAACCAGACCGCCCTCGCCGCCCTCCACACTCCGCTGCAGGAAGGTCCATGGCGAACGCTGCTGCTGGTGTTTTTCGCCTCGGCGATCGTGATGCCGCACATGTACCACATGACCTTTACCGAAAACCTCAACCCGCGCTCGCTGGTCAGCGCCAGTTGGGGGTTGCCGCTGTTCCTGCTGCTGATGAGCCTGGCAGTGCCGTTGATCCTGTGGGCCGGCCTCAAGTTGGGCGCCACCACCAACCCCGAATATTTCACCCTTGGCATCGGCATTGCCGCCAATAGCCCGGCATTGGCGCTGCTCGCTTATGTCGGCGGCTTGTCGGCGGCCAGCGGGTTGATCATCGTCACGACCCTGGCCCTGTCCGGCATGGCACTCAATCACTTGGTGCTGCCGCTTTATCAGCCACCGGCCGAAGGTAATATCTACCGCTGGCTGAAGTGGACGCGCCGCGCGCTGATCGTCGCGATCATCATGGCCGGTTACTGTTTTTACCTGTTACTCGGCGCCGGGCAAGACCTGGCCAACCTGGGTATCGTCGCGTTTGTCGCCACCTTGCAGTTCCTGCCGGGCGTGCTGTCGGTGCTGTATTGGCCGACGGCCAATCGCCGAGGTTTTATCGCGGGCCTGCTCGCCGGGATCCTGGTGTGGATCGTCACCATGCTGTTGCCGCTGGTCGGCAACCTGCAGGGTTTCTACATCCCGCTGCTGAACATGATTTACGTGCTGGACGACACCAGTTGGCACATGGCCGCGATTGCTTCATTGGCCGCCAACGTCCTGATGTTCACCCTGATCTCGCTGTTCACCAACGCCAGCCCCGAAGAAACCAGCGCCGCCGAAGCATGCGCGGTGGATAACGTACGTCGCCCGCAACGGCGCGAACTGCATGCGGCCTCGCCCCAGGAGTTCGCCACTCAACTGGCCAAGCCCCTGGGCGCCAAAGCCGCGCAAAAAGAAGTTGAACAGGCGCTGCGCGATCTCTACCTGCCATTCGACGAGCGGCGCCCGTATGCGCTACGCCGGTTACGCGACCGCATCGAAGCCAACCTGTCCGGCCTGATGGGCCCCAGCGTGTCCCAGGACATGGTAGAGACCTTTTTGCCCTACAAGGCCGGCGGCGAAAACTACGTTACCGAAGACATCCATTTCATCGAGAGCCGGCTGGAGGATTACCACTCACGCCTCACGGGCCTTGCCGCCGAGCTCGATGCCTTGCGCCGCTACCATCGCCAGACGCTGCAAGAGTTGCCCATGGGCGTGTGCTCCCTGGCCAAGGATCAGGAGATCCTGATGTGGAACAAAGCCATGGAAGAACTCACCGGTATCGCCGCCCAGCGCGTCGTCGGCTCGCGCCTGAATACACTCGGCGATCCATGGAAAGAGTTGCTCCAGGGTTTTATCAACCTGCCCGACGAACACTTGCACAAGCAACATCTGGCCCTGGATGGCCAGACCCGCTGGCTCAACCTGCACAAAGCCGCCATCGACGAACCCCTCGCCCCCGGTAACAGCGGCCTGGTGCTGTTGGTGGAAGACCTGACCGAAACCCAGATGCTCGAAGACAAACTGGTGCACTCCGAGCGCCTGGCCAGTATTGGGCGCCTGGCGGCGGGTGTGGCCCACGAGATTGGCAACCCGATCACCGGTATTGCCTGCCTCGCGCAAAACCTGCGCGAAGAGCGCGAAGAAGACGGCGAAATTACCGAGATCAGCGGGCAAATCCTCGAACAGACCAAACGCGTTTCACGCATCGTGCAGTCGCTGATGAGCTTTGCCCATGCCGGCGCCCATCAGAATCAGGACGAAGCCGTCTGTCTGGCCGAAGTGGCGCAGGATGCCATTGGGCTGCTCGCCTTGAACCGACGCAATTTCGAAGTACAGTTTTTCAACCTGTGCGACCCCGATCATTGGGTCGATGGCGACTCACAACGCCTGGCCCAAGTACTGATCAACCTGCTGTCCAACTCCCGCGACGCAACGCCGGCTGGTGGTGCAGTACGCGTCAAGACCGAGGCTTTCGAACACACGGTCGATCTGATCGTCGAAGATGAAGGTAGCGGCATTCCACAGAACATCATGGACCGATTGTTCGAACCCTTCTTCACCACCAAGGATCCAGGTGAAGGTACCGGTCTGGGCCTTGCACTGGTCTATTCCATCGTTGAAGAGCATTATGGACAAATCACCATCGACAGCCCGGCTGACACCGAAAGCCAACGCGGTACCCGTATTCGGGTGACCTTGCCGCGTCATGTCGAAGCGACGTCCGCTGTGAACTGAGACCGTCGAGAGAATTGAATCAATGCCGCACATTTTGATCGTCGAAGACGAAACCATTATCCGCTCTGCCTTGCGTCGCCTGCTTGAACGTAACCAGTACCAAGTCAGCGAAGCCGGCTCGGTGCAGGAAGCCCAAGAGCGTTTCAGCATTCCCACGTTCGACCTGATTGTCAGTGACCTGCGCCTGCCTGGCGCGCCGGGCACCGAACTGATCAAGCTTGGCCAGGGCACGCCGGTGCTGATCATGACCAGCTACGCCAGCCTGCGCTCGGCAGTGGACTCCATGAAGATGGGCGCGGTGGATTACATCGCCAAACCCTTCGACCACGATGAAATGCTCCAGGCCGTGGCGCGCATCCTGCGTGACCGTCAGTCGGCCAGCAGCGCGCCGGCCGAACAACGGCCCGCCGGCAAGGCTGCCGAAAAACCGGGTGTCGACAACAGCAACGGCGAGATTGGCATCATCGGCTCCTGCCCACCGATGCAGGACCTGTACAGCAAGATCCGCAAGGTGGCGCCTACCGACTCCAATGTATTGATCCAGGGCGAGTCAGGCACCGGTAAGGAATTGGTGGCCCGCGCCCTGCACAACCTGTCCAAGCGCGCCAAGGCGCCGATGATCTCGGTGAACTGCGCGGCGATCCCCGAATCCCTGATCGAATCCGAACTGTTTGGCCACGAAAAAGGCGCGTTCACTGGCGCCAGCGCCGGACGTGCGGGCCTGGTGGAAGCGGCGGACGGCGGCACGCTGTTCCTTGATGAAATCGGCGAGCTGCCACTGGAAGCACAAGCGCGCTTGCTGCGCGTGCTGCAGGAAGGTGAAATTCGTCGGGTGGGTTCGGTGCAATCCCAGAAGGTCGATGTGCGCCTGATCGCGGCGACCCACCGGGACCTCAAGAGCCTCGCCAAGATCGGCCAGTTCCGTGAAGACTTGTACTACCGCCTGCACGTGATCGCACTCAAGCTGCCGGCTCTGCGTGAACGCGGCGCCGACGTCAACGAGATCGCCAGCGCGTTCCTGCTGCGCCAGAGTGCGCGCATCAACCGTACCGACCTGAAGTTTGCACCGGACGCCGAGCAGGCCATTCGACATTACTCGTGGCCGGGTAACGTACGTGAGTTGGAGAATGCGGTAGAACGCGCGGTGATTCTGTCGGAGAGCCCGGAAATTTCCGCCGAGCTGCTGGGTATCGATATCGAGCTCAGTGACTTGGAAGACGACGACTTCATGGGTCTGGCCCCGCAACAGGGCGCCAGCAATACCAGCCATGAGCCGACAGAGGATTTGTCACTGGAGGATTACTTCCAGCACTTCGTCCTTGAGCATCAGGACCACATGACCGAGACCGAATTGGCACGCAAACTGGGCGTGAGCCGCAAATGCCTGTGGGAACGGCGCCAGCGCCTGGGTATTCCACGCCGCAAGACCGGTGTGGCCAGCGAAAGCTGAGGGGTTCGCCCCTACAGGTAACACCCACTAATGTGAAAAAACTGTTACCGCTGATTTTTTGCGTAACAAAAGCCGGGGCTTACGGTAACGGAGCCCCGGCTTTTTTTGGTCCGTCAAAAACCCGAAAACCCCTCAACCCCCTGCTTTTATTGGGCCTCGCAAAAGTTGGCACGCACCCTGCTATATGCTTAGTACAAAAACAATAACAAGCTTTGTACAAGAAAATAAAAATAAGACGAATCGACTCACGCATAACAAAAACAACACGGCGGAGGCGCAGCTAACTGATTCTTTTGGAGAGGCGTTGCATTTGGGGCTTGCCCCGCAACCAGGCCGAGAACAACAAAAACTGCCCTAAGGCAGAGCCTGAACTGGTTGGATCGTAGATCAGCAACACAGCGACCAAAGCAATCCGTTTGCTCTTGACTCCCGATTGGGAGTGTCATGAAGGTGAAGCTTCATGGCGAGGGCGATCAACAAAAACAAAAAGCCCGAAACCAATAATAAAAATAGAGCACGCAACTACTTCTGGGGGAGCTTCGGCTCCCCTTGTAGTTTCTGGAATTTGACGTTTCAAAGGCTTATGGCGCAATGCCTGTAGCTTGTTCCTACACCATCCCCTGACTAAATGCTAGAATCCCCGCCCATCATGCGGTCATTCTTCGTTATGGCCGAACATTCCTTCAAACAGTGCATCCCATGCTGAAGAAGTTGTTCCAGTCATTCCGTTCTCCCTTGCGTCGTACGCAACACATTCGCAGCACGCCTGAAGTGCTTAACAGCAATCAGCATTCATTGCAGCGCGCTCAGTTCAGCCGTTATGCGGTGAACATCGTCGAACGTTTGCAGAACGCCGGCTACCAGGCTTATCTGGTGGGCGGCTGCGTACGCGACATGCTGCTCAATATCACGCCCAAGGACTTCGACGTCGCCACCAGCGCCACGCCTGAGCAGGTCCGCGCCGAGTTTCGCAATGCGCGGATCATCGGTCGGCGTTTCAAGTTGGTGCATATCCACTTCGGTCGCGAAATCATCGAAGTCGCGACCTTCCGCGCCGGTCACCCGCAAAACGATGACGAGGAAGACACCAATCAGTCTTCGCGCAACGAGAGCGGGCGCATTCTGCGCGACAACGTCTACGGCACCCTGGAAGAAGACGCGCAACGCCGTGACTTCACCATCAACGCCCTGTATTACGATCCGGTCAGCGAGCGCATCCTCGATTACGCCAATGGCGTACACGATATCCGTAACAACCTGATCCGCTTGATCGGCGACCCGACACAGCGCTACCAGGAAGACCCGGTGCGCATGCTGCGGGCCGTGCGTTTTGCCGCCAAGCTCAACTTCGGCATCGAGAAACACACTGCCGCGCCGATTCGCGACCTGGCACCGATGCTGCGGGAAATCCCGTCCGCGCGCCTGTTCGAAGAAGTGCTCAAGCTGTTCTTGTCGGGCTACGCCGCCGACACCTTTGAGATGCTCGTGGACCTGCAGTTGTTCGACCCACTGTTCCCGGCCAGCGCCGAGGCACTGGAACACAACCCGACTTATACCCACACGCTGATCAGCGAAGCCTTGATCAACACCGACCTGCGCATCAAGCAGAACAAACCGGTCACCCCGGCGTTCCTGTTTGCTGCCCTGTTGTGGCCAGCCCTGCCAAAACGCGTACTGCGTTTACAGGACCGTGGCATGCCGCCGATTCCAGCGATGCAGGAAGCCGCCCACGAGTTGATTGCCGAACAGTGCCAGCGTATCGCCATTCCGAAACGCTTCACCATGCCGATCCGCGAAATCTGGGACATGCAGGAACGCTTGCCCCGCCGTAGCGGCAAGCGCGCCGACCTGCTGCTGGACAACCCGCGCTTCCGGGCGGGCTATGACTTCCTGCTGCTGCGCGAAAGTGCCGGCGAGCAGACCGATGGCCTGGGCGAATGGTGGACCGACTACCAGGACGCCAACGACAGCCAGCGCCGCGACATGATTCGCGACCTCGGCAGCAAGGGTGATGGTGTCGGCGAAGGACCTAAAAAGCGTCGTCGCAGCGGCAGCAAGCGCAAACGCAGCGCTGATGCCTCGGGCGCCGCAGGCGAATAAACGTGGAACGTATCTACATCGGCATGGGCAGCAACCTCGCTGCCCCGGAGCAACAATTGCGCAGCGCTATCGAAGCGCTGGCGCAGTTGCCCGGCACCCACGTCTCAGGCGTCTCTGCCTTCTATCAAAGTGATTCCCTGCTCCCAGGCCAGCCGCGCTACACCAATGCGGTCGCCGCCTTGGACAGCAGCCTCGCGCCCCTGGACCTGCTGGATGCGCTGCAAGCCATCGAGAACGACCAGGGCCGCGAACGCCTTGAGCGCTGGGGGCCGCGCACGCTTGACCTGGATATCCTGCTGTTTGGCGATCAACTGATCGATGAACCGCGCCTCAAGGTCCCGCACTACCAGATGCACCTGCGCGCATTTGTGCTGTATCCACTGGCCGAGCTAGCGCCCGCATCGCTGCAACTGCCCAACGGTCAAACGCTCAACGACTTGCTGACCGCCTGCCCGTTTGTCGGCCTGGAACGCTTGCCCCAAAACTGACTCGATCAATGTGGGAGCTGGCTTGCCTGCGATAGCATCACCTCGGTTTCACTGAAAGACCGAGGCGCCTGCATCGCAGGCAAGCCAGCTCCCACATTTTGATCACCTACACCCTCAAAATCGCTTTCCCATTTGCTGAATCGCGTCAGTAACAGCGGTAACACCGTCATCGTAACAATGCGGTAACACATCCAATTGACTTCCCGTGTCCTCCTCACGACTATAGGCGTCCCGCTGCCGCCAACCCGGCGCTGAAGGGCGCAATCCAGGCCTTATAAGCACTGCTCTCAAGACGGTGCGCCTGTATAAAACGAAGACTCACGCGCGTAACTCGCTGTTTCCAAGCGCCTGAACGAGGACCCTTTTCATGCCAGACATTACCCTGACCACCTTGCAGAGCCTCAAGCTCAAAGGTGAAAAAATCACCATGCTGACCTGCTACGACGCTACCTTCGCCCACGCCAGCTGCCAGGCCGGGGTTGAGGTGTTGCTGGTAGGCGACTCCCTGGGCATGGTTCTTCAAGGGAATGACAGCACCCTCCCCGTGACCACCGATGAACTGGCCTACCACACGGCCAGCGTCAAGCGCGGTAACAACGGCGCCTTCATCATCGCCGACCTGCCGTTCATGGACTACGCCACGGTCGAACAGACCTTCCTCAACGCTGGCAAACTGATGCGCGCCGGTGCGCACATGGTCAAAGTGGAAGGTGCCGTGTGGCTCGCCGAGTCGATTCGCCTGCTGGCTGAACGCGGCGTGCCGGTGTGCGCACATATGGGCCTTACGCCACAGTCGGTGAACATCCTCGGCGGCTACAAGGTACAAGGCCGCAACGAAGCCCAGGCGCGCCAGATGCGTGCCGATGCCATTGCCCTGGAGCAAGCGGGCGTTGCGATGATCCTGCTTGAATGCGTGCCCAGCGAACTCGCCGCCGAAATCACCCAGGCCGTCAAAGTGCCAGTGATCGGCATTGGCGCGGGCTCGGCCACCGACGGGCAGGTGCTGGTGCTCCACGACATGCTCGGCCTGTCGATTACCGGCCGCGTGCCAAAGTTCGTGAAGAACTTCATGACCGGCCAGGACAGCATCCACGCGGCATTGAGCGCTTACGTCAGCGAAGTCAAAGGCGTGACCTTCCCAGGCGCCGAACACGGATTCTCTGCATGAACACCGTAAGAACCGTACGCGAACTACGATCCGCCGTCGCCCACGCCCGCATGGCCGGTAAACGCATTGGCTTCGTGCCCACCATGGGCAACCTGCACAGCGGCCACGCCACCCTGGTGACCAAGGCTGTGCAGCAAGCGGACTTTGTCGTCGCCAGCATCTTCGTCAACCCGCTGCAATTTGGCGCAGGCGAAGACCTGGACAAGTATCCCCGCACCCTCGCCGCCGACCAGGAAAAGCTCCTGCAAGCGGGCTGCAACCTGCTGTTCGCACCGACCGTCGAAGAGATGTACCCCGGTGGCATGACCGGCCAGACCCGCGTCAGCGTGCCGCAACTGTCCGAAGGCTTGTGCGGCGCCAGCCGTCCTGGGCATTTCGAAGGCGTGGCGACCGTGGTCAGCAAACTGTTCAACATGGTCCAGCCGGACATCGCGGTATTTGGTCAAAAGGATTACCAGCAACTGGCCGTGATTCGCGCCATGGTCCATGACCTGAACATGCCTATCCAGATCATCGGCGAGCCCACCGTGCGCGCCGAAGACGGCCTGGCGCTGTCCTCGCGCAACGGTTTCCTCAATGCAGAGGAACGTGGGATCGCGCCGGTGCTGTATCGCAGCCTCAGCCAGATTGCCGCCGCCATCAAGAACGGTGACCACGATTTTGCCGCGCTGCGCGCCGAACAGGTCAAGCAGATCGAAGCGGCCGGGTTGCGCCTGGATTACCTCGAAGTGCGCCAGGGCGTGCATCTGCGCCCGGCAACCCCCGAGGACAAGGACATCGTCATCCTGGTGGCGGCCTTCCTGGGCACGACCCGCCTGATCGACAACCTGCATCTGAACCTCATTTAAACCCCGCAATACACCCCGCCGATTGCCCTGCTCGCCGTGCCGGTATAAAAAAGTACCGGCCACAGCGCAGACAAAGCCAAGACATATCGACACGCTAGGTTTAATGTAATCGCCCGGCGCTATAGTTAGCGCTGTCTGGAACCCATTCCTTGAGATAAGACTGGATGTTCCGGGCTTTGAAGTGTCCTAAAGGCAGTCCCTGTAATAAAAGGAAACCCGCAGCGATGGCGTACTACCGCACCCCTCATGACGTTACCGCTCTGCCCGCCTGGCAAGCGCTCAATCAACATCGCCAAGCCATGCAGGATTTCAGCATGCGCGAAGCGTTCAATGCCGATCCCCAGCGATTTTCCCAATTCACCTTGAGCAGCTGCGGACTTTTCCTCGATTACTCGAAAAACCTGATCACCAGCGAGACCCGCGACCTGCTCGTCGGCCTGGCCAAGGAAGTCGGCCTCAAGGACGCGATCGACTCGCTGTACGCTGGCGAGCCGGTCAACTCGTCCGAAGGCCGCCCTGCCCTGCACACCGCCCTGCGCCGCCCGGTGGGCGACAAGCTGTCGGTCAACGGCGTGAACATCATGCCGGACGTGCACAAGGTGCTGAACCAGATCACTGACCTGGTCGGCCGCATCCATGACGGCCTGTGGCGTGGCTACACCGAGAAGCCCATCACCGACGTGGTGAACATCGGCATCGGTGGCTCGTTCCTCGGCCCGGAACTTGTCTCCGAAGCGCTGTTGTCCTACGCCCACAAAGGCGTGCGCTGCCATTACCTGGCGAACATCGACGGCAGCGAGTTCCACGAGCTGACCATGAAGCTGCGCGCCGAGACCACGCTGTTTATCGTCTCGTCGAAATCCTTCAACACCCTCGAAACCCTGAAAAACGCCCAGGCCGCCCGCGCCTGGTACCTGGCCCAGGGTGGCTCGGAAGCCGAGCTGTACCGCCACTTCATTGCCGTGTCGAGCAACAACGCGGCAGCCGTGGCCTTCGGTATCCGCGAAGAAAACATCTTCCCGATGTGGGACTGGGTCGGCGGCCGGTACTCGCTGTGGTCGGCCATCGGCTTGCCTATTGCCCTGGCCATCGGCATGTCCAACTTCAAGGAACTGCTGTCCGGTGCCTACACCATGGACCAGCATTTCCAGAACGCGCCGTTCGAGCAGAACATGCCGGTGCTGCTGGGCCTGCTGGGCGTGTGGTACGGCAACTTCTGGGGTGCGCAGAGCCATGCGATCCTGCCGTACGATCACTACCTGCGTAACATCACCAAACATTTGCAACAGCTGGATATGGAATCCAACGGCAAGAGCGTGCGCCAGGATGGCAAACCGGTGTCCACCGATACTGGCCCGGTGATCTGGGGTGGCGTGGGTTGCAACGGTCAGCATGCTTACCACCAGTTGCTGCACCAAGGGACTCAACTGATCCCGGCCGACTTCATCGTGCCGATCGTCAGCTTCAACCCGGTGTCCGACCACCATCAGTGGCTGTACGCCAACTGTCTGTCCCAGAGCCAGGCCCTGATGCTCGGCAAAACCCGCAGCGAAGCCGAATCCGAGCTGCGCGACAAGGGCATCCCGGAAGACGAAGTGCAGAAGCTGGCCCCTCACAAGGTGATCCCGGGCAACCGTCCGAGCAATACCCTGGTGGTGGAGCGCATCAGCCCGCGTCGCCTCGGCGCGCTGGTTGCCATGTATGAGCACAAAGTGTTCGTGCAGAGCGTGATCTGGGGTATCAACGCCTTTGACCAATGGGGCGTGGAGCTGGGTAAAGAGCTGGGCAAGGGCGTCTACAACCGCCTGACCGGCGCCGAAGAAACCTTGGCCGAAGACGCTTCGACCCAGGGCCTGATCAACTACTTCCGCGGCCGTCACCGCGGCTGATCCAGGTATCGCAGGGCCAACGTCCGTTTGGACGTTGGCCTTGAACCCTCCTCACACAGGGTGCATCTTTATAGCTTGTCGCAAAAACAAGAATAAGGATCGCTCATGTTCGATATCAGCACGTTTCCCACCGCCGATGCCGTCCGTCGGGCTGCGCAACTCAGTCAAGAGGACTACCAGCGCCTCTATCGTCAATCCATTGAGCAACCCGATACGTTCTGGGCCGAACAGGCCAAGGGCTTTCTCGACTGGACCACCCCCTGGCACACCGTTCAACACTCGGACATCCGCACGGGCGCGGCCCAATGGTTTGCCGGCGGCCAACTGAACGTCAGCTATAACTGCATCGACCGTCACCTGGCACAACGCGCCGATCAGCCGGCCTTCATCTGGGAGGGCGATGATCCGAAAAAATCCTCCACCATCACCTACCGCCAACTGCACCAGAACGTCTGCCGCCTGGCCAACGTGCTGAAAAGCCGTGGGGTGAATAAAGGCGACCGCGTGTGCATCTACATGCCGATGATCCCGGAAGCGGCCTACGCCATGCTGGCCTGCACGCGTATTGGCGCCGTGCACTCAGTCGTGTTTGGTGGCTTTTCGCCGGATGCGCTGCGCGACCGTATTCTCGACGCCGACTGTCGGACCGTGATCACCGCCGATGAAGGCGTGCGCGGCGGCAAGCCCGTTGCCTTGAAACAGAATGTCGACAAGGCCCTGGCCAGTTGTCCGAATGTCAGCACCGTCGTGGTGGTGCAACGCACCCGTGCCGCCGTGAACTGGAGCGAAGACCGCGACCTCAACTACCAGCAGGCCGTGGACGCGGCCAGCGACGATTGCCCGCCAGAGCCGATGGACGCCGAAGACCCGCTGTTCATCCTGTACACCTCCGGCAGCACCGGGAAACCCAAGGGCGTGCTGCACACCACCGGCGGCTACCTGCTGCAGGCGGCCATGACCTTCAAATACGTGCTCGATTACCGAGACGGCGAGGTGTTCTGGTGCACCGCCGATGTGGGCTGGGTCACCGGCCATAGCTACATCGTGTATGGCCCGCTGGCCAATGGCGCCACCTCGCTGATGTTCGAGGGCGTGCCGAGCTACCCGGATAGCTCGCGGTTCTGGCAGGTCATCGATAAACACCAGGTGAATATTTTCTACACCGCCCCAACGGCCTTGCGCGCCTTGATGCGCGAGGGCCACGGCCCACTGGAAAACACCTCCCGCGCCAGCCTGCGTTTACTGGGCAGCGTGGGCGAGCCGATCAATCCAGAGGCTTGGGACTGGTACTTCAACGCCGTGGGCGAACAACGCTGCCCGATTGTGGATACCTGGTGGCAGACCGAGACCGGCGGCATCATGCTCAGCCCGTTGGTCAGCGCCCAGCGGATCAAGCCGGGCTGCGCCACCCAGCCGATGTTTGGCGTGCAACCGGTGTTGCTGGATGAGCAGGGCAAGGTGATCACGGGCGCCGGCAGCGGCGTGCTCGCGATCAAGTCAAGCTGGCCGGGGCAGATCCGCAGTGTCTACGGCGACCCACAGCGGATGATCGACACCTATTTCAAGCCCTACCCCGGCTACTACTTCACCGGCGACGGCGCACGTCGCGATGAAGACGGCGATTATTGGATCACCGGGCGTATCGACGATGTGATCAACGTGTCCGGGCACCGTATCGGCACCGCCGAGGTGGAAAGTGCGCTGGTGCTCCACGACCAAGTGGCCGAGGCTGCGGTGGTGGGCTACCCCCACGATGTCAAAGGCCAGGGCATCTACGCCTTCGTCACCCCCATGAATGGTGTGGAACCCAGCGATGCGCTGAAAAAACACCTGCTGGAGCTGGTCAGCAAGGAAATCGGCAGCTTTGCCAAGCCGGAACTGATCCAATGGGCACCGGCCTTGCCGAAAACCCGCTCCGGCAAGATCATGCGCAGGATTTTGCGCAAGATCGCCTGCAACGAACTGGACAGCCTCGGCGATACCTCGACCCTCGCCGACCCCAGCGTCGTGGACGGCCTGATCGACAAACGCCTGAACCGCTAGGAACTCCTGACTCGCCATGGAATTTATCCGCAGCCGTATCGAAACCCAACTGATGAGCCTCACCGGCTTGTCACTGGGCCAACTGGACCTGGAAAACCCCAAGGGCGATCCCGGCCTGTTCGGGCCGGACTCGGTCAGTTGGCAGGTTCATGGCGATTTCAGCAGCATGCTCATCGGCGGTATCAGTGCGTTGATGCTGCAAGCCCTGCATCCTCTGGCCCTGGCCGGCGTGTGGGACCATTCGAACTTTCGCCAGGACATGCTCGGGCGCCTGCGGCGCACTTCGCAGTTCATTTCCGGCACTACCTTCGGTTCGCGCAAAGATGCCGACTGGCTGATCGAAAAAGTGCGCACCATTCATTTGCAGGTGGTCGGCCATGCCCCGGATGGGCGGCCTTATGCGGCAAGCGACCCGGACCTGCTGACCTGGGTGCATGTAGCGGAGGTGAGTAACTTTCTCGCCGCCCATTTGCGCTATCGCAACCCGACGCTTTCGGGGCGCGACCAGGATCGTTACTACAGCGAAATCGCCTTGATAGCGGAGCGCTTGGGCGCACGGAATGTACCGCGATCACGGCAGGAAATTTCCGATTATCTGGAGCGCATCCGCCCACAATTGCTGTGTGACGAACGCAGCCGCGAAGTACTGCGCCTGCTGCTGAACGCGCCTTCGCCCAGCACGTTGGCCAAGCCGTTTGGCGCCTTGATGATGCAGGCCGGAATCGACCTGCTGCCGGACTGGGCCAGCGCCATGCTCGGTCAGCGGCAGAACCCGATGCAACGCCAGATGATCCGCGCCGGGGTCAAGCGCAGTGCGCCGCTGCTGCGCTGGGCGATGCGCAATGGTTCGGTACAACGGGCACACCGACGGATGGGGTTGATGTAGGCAAGGCCCTATAGCTGTTAAACTTCGCGCCCTCATTTACAGCCAGGCGCGCTCCATGTCTCCCTTGAATCAGGCGCTGCGCGCCGCCCTCGATCATCGCCAAGACCTGATCAACGAGCTGCACGCCCAAGGCACCGATTGCTATCGCCTGTTCCACGGCAGCCAGGAAGGTGCCGGTGGCCTGACCATCGACCGCTACGGCCCGCAGTTGCTGGTGCAGAGCTTCCATCAGTCGCTGGAAACAGCAGACCTGCTGGACCTGCATCAACTGATCAACCAGTACCTGGGCCTGGAGTTGCTGCTGGTCTACAACGACCGCTCCCGTGGCAACTCGCGGATCGACCGCGAAGACACGGTCTATCGCGCCGAACCCGCAGCACTGGAAGACCTGGTCGGCCACGAATGGGGCCTCAATTACCGTGTGCGTGGCCGCCATGCCGGGCAGGATCCTTTGCTGTTCCTCGACCTGCGCAATACACGCGGCTGGATCAAAGAGCACAGCGCCGGCAAAAGCGTGCTGAACCTGTTCGCCTACACCTGCGGCGTGGGCCTGAGCGCCGCGGCCGGTGGCGCGAGTGAGGTGTGCAACCTGGACTTCGCTGAAGGCAACCTGGCGGTCGGGCGTGAAAACGGCCTGCTCAACCCAAAACTGCCGAGCATGGCGTTTGTGCAGTCCGACTACTTCCCGGCGATTCGCCAGCTGGCCGGGCTGCCGATTACCCAACGGCGCGGGCAGAAACTGCCGAGCTACCCGCGTCTTGAACAGCGTCAATATGACTTGGTGCTGCTCGATCCTCCGGCCTGGGCCAAGAGCGCCTTCGGCACCGTCGACCTGTTGCGCGACTACCAGAGCCTGCTCAAGCCCGCACTGCTCGCGACGGCGGATAACGGCGTGCTGATTTGCTGCAACAACCTGGCAAAAGTCAGCATGGAGGATTGGCGCGAACAGGTCCTGCGCTGTGCGGAAAAAGCCGGGCGCCCCGTGCGCGACTGGCAAATCATGACACCGGGGGCGGACTTTCCTTCACAGGATCAGCAGCCACCCCTGAAAACACTGATACTCCAGCTGTAGGACACGTCCCAAAGCACCGGCTCTTCGGAACCGAAAACCCGTGCCATACTCCAAGGCACTCCTGTTCGATATAGATGGCGCCGCCCCATGTCCAAAGGATTGATTCGCGCCACTGGCGCCTTGTTGACCGCCCTTGCCCTGTACAGCTTGCTGGGCTTTTTGATTCTGCCGGGCATCGCCCTTCGCATTGCCAACCAACAACTGGCCAATTACGCCACGGTGCCGGCGCGGATCGAGCGCATCGAGCTCAATCCGTTCAGCCTGGAAGTCACCGCATGGGGCCTGAAGATTGGTGAACCCGGCAAGGAACTGGTAGGTTTTGAGCGCCTTTACGCCAACCTGCAGATCGACAGCCTGTGGACCCGCGCACTGCATCTGGCCGATGTGCAATTGGATCAGCCCAAGACCGAGCTGCTGTTCGACAAGTCCGGCCAATTGAACCTGGCGCAGTTGTTCAAATTACCTGCGAGCGAACCGTCCCCCGCCGATCCCGACGCCAAGCCGTTCCCACTGCGTATCGACAGCATCAAGCTGGCCGGCGGTTATGTGCACTTCCAGGATCTACGCCCCAGCGAGCCGATCGAATTTCTCTACGACAAACTCGACTTTGAGCTCAAAAACCTCAGCACCTTGCCTGAAGACAATGCCGACATGACCTTGGTCGCGGCAGGCCCTGAGGGCGGGCAGATCGATTGGAAAGGCAACTTCAGCCTGGTGCCGATCACGTCCGAAGGTACGCTGAAGGTCACTGACGGCAAGATGAAAGCCTGGTGGCCGTATGTGCGTGACGCGCTGCCCCTGGTCCTCGAAGACGGTGTGCTCAACTTCAGTACCGACTATAAATTCAGCCTGGCCAAAGAAACCGAGCTGAACCTGACAAACACAGCCGCCAGCATCGCGCCGTTCGCCATCAAGGCGCCGGATGGCCGCCCGCTGGTGCGCCTGGAGCGCCTGGACGTCAGCGAGACCACGGTGGACCTGGCCAAGCAACAAGTGGTGGTCGGCAAGATCCGCAGCAACAAACTGGAAACCTGGGCCGCCCGTGAAGCCGATGGGCAACTGGACTGGCAGAAACTGTTCGCCAGCCAACCGAACAAGCCAGCCAAGGCGCCGGAGCCCGCCACGGCGCCCGCCACCGCCGATTCGCCAAAGCCTGCACCCGCTGCGCCAAGCAAACCTTGGCAGGTGCTGCTCAAGGACGTGCAACTGCGCAACTATCAAGTGCACTTGGCCGACCGACAGGTCAAACCAGCCGTAGCGCTGGAGCTGGGCCCGTTGAATGTCGATGTACAGAATTTCGACAGCCTCAACCAGAGCCCATTCACCCTCAAGGTCGACAGCGGCCTGGGCAAGCAAGGCAAGATCCAGGCAACCGGCGAAGTCAACCTCAACCCGGTCAGCGCCAAGTTGAAGGTCACCACCAAGGACATCGACCTGCGGGTCGCCCAGTCCTATATCAGCCCGTTTATCCGTCTTGAACTGCGTAGTGGCATGCTCGGCAGTGACCTCGACGTGAACCTGAAAAGCACCGAGCCCCTGGCGCTGCAGATTACCGGGCGGGCGCAGGTTGACCAGTTGCACACCTTGGACACCCTGAAGACCCGTGACTTCCTCAAATGGCAGCGTCTGGTCGTCGAGGGTCTGAACTATCAGCACGGCAACAGCCTGTCGATCGACAAGGTCAACCTGTTGCAACCCTATGCGCGGTTCATGATCAACGATGACCGCACCACCAACGTCGACGACCTGCTGATCCCGCAGCCAGCCGACACGGGTGCCAAATCGGCGGCCAAGCCTGCTGCGAGCAACGATAAACCCCTGGGCATTCGTATCGGGCAGATTGCTATCAACGACGGCTCGGCCAATTTTGCCGACTTCAGTCTTACACCCAACTTCGCCACCGCCATTCAACAGCTCAACGGACAGATCGGCACGATTGACAGCCGTCAGGCCAAACCGGCCAGCGTCGATATCAAGGGCAAGGTGGACCGCTACGCGCCGGTGACGATCAAAGGCAGCGTAAACCCGTTTGACCCCATGTCAGCGCTGGACATCGCCACCAGTTTCAAACGCGTTGAGCTGACCACATTGACGCCTTATTCAGGCAAGTTCGCCGGCTTCCGTATCCGCAAGGGCCGCCTGAACCTCGACTTGCACTACGTGATCACCAAAGGCCAGTTGAAGGCCGAGAACAAAGTGGTGGTCGAGCAACTGCAACTGGGTGAGAAGGTCGACAGCGCCGATGCCGTGGACTTGCCGATTCGTCTGGCAATCGCCTTGCTCAAGGACACCGACGGCAAGATCTCGATCGAGCTGCCGGTTACTGGCGACCTGAACAACCCGCAATTCAGCGTGATGCCGATTGTGTGGCAGACCCTGCGTAACCTGGTGGTCCGTGCAGCGACAGCGCCGTTCAAGTTTATCGGCGGGTTGGTCACCGGGGGCGGCTCGGAGGACTTGGGCAATGTGTCCTTCGCCCCGGGTTCCAGCGAGTTGAGCAAAGACGCCGAGAGCGCGCTGAACACACTGGCCAAGGCACTCAAGGAACGCCCAGCCCTACGCCTGGAAATTGAAGGCACAGCGGCTGCCAGCAGCGACGGCCCTTTCCTGGCCGCCGAACGCCTGGAACGCGAATACCAGTACAACTACTACAAAATCCTCCAGCGCCGCGGCGATAAAGTCCCGGCTCAGGCGTCGTTGCTGGTCGTTCCGGAAAGCGAAAAAGCACCGTTGCTCGAAGGCATCTACCGTACCCGCGTGAAACAACAGCCACCTGCGGAGTGGAAAGACCTGAGCCGCGATGACCGGTCAGCCAAGCTGCGTGACGGCGTGATCAAGTTCTGGAGCAATAGCGACGTGCTGCTGCGTCAACTCGGCCAGGATCGTGCCAGCACCATCAAGGATTACCTGGTGGACAAGGGCCAGTTGGAAGACGACCGCGTGTACTTTATTGATGCCAACCTGGGCCAGGCGGAGAAAGATGGCCGTGTGGTAACGCTCATGCACCTGGATGCCGAATAACCTGGCCCAATAGAACAGGCCCCGACACAAGTGCCGGGGCCTGAGTTGACCACATCCGTGTGGTCGGTCGCATGAACCTTAGAGGTGCATTGAGTGGATATCTAGCTCACTCGTGGCCGCCGCTTAAGTCAAACGAACTGTCCAGCGTTACTCTGCTTTCAGGCCATCGGCCGAGACAGCTTTAACGCCTTTGATTTTCTTGGTAATCGCCACAGCAGTGGTTTTCTGCGCTTCGCTAACGGCTACGGTCGACGACAGGGAAACAACGCCTTTATTGGTTTCGACCTTGATGTCGGTGCCAGGAATACCCTTTTCGGTAACCAGGTCAGCTTTTACCTTGGTGGTGATCCAAGTGTCGCTGGTGGTTTCCTTGGCGTCATGGGCTGCGCCTTTGGTTTTGTCGATGCCATCTGCTTTGGTAGCACCGCCAGCCATCAGGCCATCAGCGGAAACAGCAGTGACGCCTTTGATCTTTTTGGTGATCGCGACAGCAGTAGCTTTCTGTGCGTCGGAGATAGCGACTGTCGAGGACAGGGAAACCACGCCTTTGTTGGTTTCAACCTTGATGTCCGAACCAGGAATGCCCTTTTCGGTCAGCAGGTCGGATTTGACTTTGGTGGTGATCCAAGTATCCGAAACGCTTTCCTTGGCCTTGGTAGCTTCGCCAGCCGCCAACGTCATAGGGGCTTGGGAAGTCTGAGCAAAGGCTACGTTAGCACCCATGGCCAGAGTCAGAGCGGTAGCAGTAGCGAGAGCGAACTTCTTCATACGAGTAACTCCTGTTTTATTAAAAGTCTGCAGTACGTGAACCTTGATGCTGCAGCGTTAACAGGGATATTGCAGGCAGTGTGCCAAGTCGAAGCCTTCAATTAAACCCTTATAAAACAACGACTTATGAATATTGAATATTTCCGGAATCGTGCAACTTGCATGAAGGCCGTCGTGCCTGCATGCAAGTTGCGGCTTTTGCATTGGGCTAAACGGCTGATTTCGCTTCACTTTCCCGCGCCCATGAAAAAAGGACCCCGAAGGGTCCTTTTGTTCAGCTTAAACCTGCGGGTAATTAAACGCCCGAAGCCTTGGCTGCTGCTACGTCCTTGATGGACAGCTTGATACGGCCGCGGTTGTCCACGTCCAGTACCAGCACTTCCACTTCCTGGCCTTCTTTCAGAATGTCGGTCACTTTCTCAACACGAGCGTCGCTCAGCATGGAGATGTGAACCAGACCGTCTTTGCCCGGCAGGATGTTGACGAATGCGCCGAAGTCGACGATGCGCTCAACCTTACCCACGTAGATCTTGCCGATCTCGGCTTCAGCGGTGATGCCCAGGACGCGCTGACGTGCAGCTTCAGCCGCTTCCTTGGTTTCGCCGAAGATCTTGATCGAGCCGTCGTCTTCGATGTCGATCGAAGCCTTGGTTTCTTCGCAGATCGCACGGATGGTCGCGCCACCTTTACCGATAACATCACGGATTTTGTCGGTGTCGATTTTCATCGCGATCATGGTCGGAGCATTTTCCGACAGCTCGGTGCGCGACTGGCCAATGATCTGGTTCATCTGGCCGAGAATGTTCAGGCGCGCTTCCAGGGCTTGGCCCAGAGCGATCTCCATGATTTCTTCGGTGATGCCTTTGATCTTGATGTCCATCTGCAGCGCGGTAACACCTTTAGCGGTACCGGCTACTTTGAAGTCCATGTCGCCCAGGTGGTCTTCGTCGCCCAGGATGTCGGTCAGGATGGCGAACTTCTCGCCTTCTTTAACCAGACCCATGGCGATACCGGCAACTGGTGCCTTCATCGGTACACCGGCGTCCATCAGGGCCAGGGAAGCACCGCAAACGGAAGCCATGGAGCTGGAACCGTTGGATTCAGTGATTTCCGACACAACACGGATGGTGTACGGGAACACGTCAGCAGCAGGCAACATTGCGGAAATCGAGCGACGGGCCAGACGGCCGTGACCGATTTCGCGACGACCAGCACCACCCATACGACCACACTCGCCCACCGAGAACGGAGGGAAGTTGTAGTGCAGCATGAACGGGTCTTTTTTCTCGCCTTCCAGGGTGTCCAGCAGCTGTGCGTCACGGGCGGTACCCAGGGTCGCAACTACCAGAGCCTGAGTTTCACCACGGGTGAACAGTGCCGAACCGTGGGTCTTCGGCAGAACGCCGACTTCGATGTTCAGCGGACGTACGGTGCGGGTGTCACGACCGTCGATACGTGGCTTGCCGTTAACGATGTTTTCGCGAACGGTGCGGTATTCGATTTCACCGAATGCAGCTTTGACTTCGCTGGAAGAAGGCTGGCCTTCTTCACCGGACAGCTTGGCTACAACCTGATCCTTCAGCTCGCCCAGGCGAGCGTAACGGTCGGCCTTGACGGTGATGGTGTAGGCGTCGGAGATGGCAGCGCCGAACTCGGAGCGGATAGCGCCCAGCAGTTCGGTAGCTTCGGCTTGTGGAGCCCAGGCCCAAGTAGGCTTGGCAGCTTCGGCAGCCAGTTCTTTAACTGCGTTGATCACAACCTGGAATTCGTCGTGAGCAAACAGTACGGCGCCCAGCATCTGGTCTTCGGTCAGCTCTTTGGCTTCCGATTCAACCATCAATACGGCTTCCGAGGTACCGGCAACGACCATATCCAGGCTCGATGCTTTCTGCTGCTCGTAAGTCGGGTTCAGCAGGTAGCCGGTGCTTTCGTGGAAAGCAACGCGGGCAGCGCCGATCGGGCCATCGAAAGGAATACCGGAGATCGCCAGGGCAGCCGACGTACCGATCATTGCAGCAACGTCCGGATCGGTTTTCTTGCTGGTGGAAACGACGGTGCAGACAACCTGCACTTCGTTCATGAAGCCTTCAGGGAACAGCGGACGGATCGGACGGTCGATCAGTCGGGAAGTCAGGGTTTCTTTCTCGGAAGGACGACCTTCACGCTTGAAGAAACCGCCAGGGATCTTACCGGCAGCGTAAGTCTTTTCCTGGTAATGAACAGAAAGAGGGAAGAAGCCCTTGCTCGGATCAGCGGTCTTGGCGCCAACAACGGTCACCAATACGGTAACGTCGTCATCAACGGTAACCAGCACTGCGCCGGAGGCTTGACGGGCGATACGGCCTGTCTCAAGGGTAACGGTCGACTGACCGAACTGGAATTTTTTGATAACCGGGTTCACGGTGTCCTACCTTCTTTGTGGCTCTTGGGGAACTTGTTTTCTTGCGAAATTCTTGGGCAATGTCGGGAATCGGCCCGACCCTTGTCCAGGGGGTAAAACGTGTATCCAGATAAAACTTGAGGCTGGGAGCCTACCATGAGCCAACGGGAATCCCGATGACACACGGCAGACAACCAACCTCTAGCGCAATCGCTTATTAGCGACGCAGACCCAGGCGACCGATCAGAGCCTGATAACGACCCAGATCCTTGCCTTTCAGGTAATCCAGCAGCTTACGACGCTGGTTTACCATGCGGATCAGACCACGACGGGAGTGGTGATCTTTACCGTTGGCCTTGAAGTGACCTTGCAGCTTGTTGATGTTGTGGGTCAGCAGTGCAACTTGCACTTCTGGCGAACCAGTGTCACCAACAGCTTGCTGATAGTCAGCAACGATTTGTGCTTTTTCTTGAACGTCGAGAGCCATGAGGCAATCCTTTTTTCAGGAAACCACCCAAAGGGCAGTTTCAACAGGCCAGGGACAAATCCCTGTATCTAAAAATGAGTGTTGACCGTGCCTGTTAACAGCCACACTCGTCCGGTCATTCTGACCGAATCAGTCTACGCGGCGCGATGCGCCCGTCTTCGCTCACTTCACCTATACCGATAAAGCGACCGTTATGATCCTGTACCCGCACCATGCCGAACTTCGGAGCATCCGGGGCACGTACCGGCTGGCCGTTGAGCCAGTAGAACGCGCTGTGCTCCGAGAAGTGCAGCAACGGCCAATCCAGCAAACCGCTGTCCGATGGCATCAGGAAGCGATCAACCGCTTCATTGCCGCCTTCGGCGTGTACCGCTTCCAACTCTTCCAGCGTGACCGTCTGAGCGAGGCTGAAAGGTCCGGCCTGGGTGCGTCGCAGTTCTGCAACGTACGCGCCGCAACCGAGCTGTTCACCAATATCTTCCACCAGGGTACGGATATAGGTGCCTTTGCTGCAGTCCACGGCCAGGCGTGCGGTTTCACCTTCACAGGCGAGCAATTCCAAGCGCGCAATAGTAACAGAACGCGGTTCACGCTCCACTACTTCGCCCGCACGTGCCAGCTTGTAAAGTGGCTGCCCGTCACGCTTGAGAGCCGAGTACATCGGCGGTATCTGACTGATTTGCCCACGAAAAGCGGGTAAAGCGGCTTCGATATCAGCACGACCAACGGTCACCTCGCGAACCTGCAAAACATCACCTTCGGCATCCGCCGTGGTGGTGGTCTTGCCCAGTTGCATCAGGGTTTCGTAACCCTTGTCGGAATCCAGCAGGTATTGCGAGAACTTGGTCGCTTCGCCAAAGCACAACGGCAGTACGCCGGTAGCCAGGGGATCCAGGCTACCGGTATGCCCGGCTTTCTCGGCATTGAGCAGCCAGCGGACCTTCTGCAACGCGGCATTGGAGGTAAAGCCAATGGGCTTGTCGAGCAGAATGATGCCGCTGACGTTGCGACGGATACGTTTGACCTGAGCCACCGCTTACTCCTTGGCGTCTTCAGGTGTGGACGGATGCTGGCTGTCTTCAGCCACGGCGCGCTCGATCAACGCCGACAGGTGCGCACCACGCACGACGCTTTCGTCGTAGTGGAAGTGCAACTGCGGAACACTGCGCAACTTCATTTCGCGGGCCAACTGCATGCGCAGGAAACCGGCGGCAGAGTTGAGCACCTTGATGCTTTGTGCGATTTCTTCGCTGTTGTCCTGCCCCATCACAGTGATGAAGATCTTGGCGTGACCCACGTCACGGCTCACTTCAACGGCGGTGATAGTGACTAGGCCAACGCGCGGGTCTTTGACTTCGCGACGGATCAGTTGGGCCAGCTCGCGCTGCATCTGATCGCCGATACGTTGGGTACGGCTGTATTCTTTTGCCATGTCTTGTTACCTGTTACTGCCACACGGTGAAACCCGTGGGGTCTGAAAGCGGCAAACGCCCGGCCTGACAAAAGCCAGACCGGGCGTTGCGTTTAGAGTCCGTACGCTGCGCGGGGCATTTTCATGCCCACACGCGACGTGGCTCCGGAAGTGCGCGAGTTAGAGGCTGCGAGCAACCTGAACCTTCTCGTAGACTTCGATCTTGTCGCCAGGCTTGACGTCGTTGTAGCTCTTGACGCCGATACCGCATTCCATGCCGGCACGTACTTCGGAAGCGTCATCCTTGAAGCGGCGCAGGGATTCCAGCTCGCCTTCGAAGATAACGATGTCTTCACGCAGTACACGGATCGGACGGTTACGGTACACAGTACCTTCGATAACCATGCAACCGGCGATCGCACCGAATTTCGGCGAGCGGAACACGTCACGCACCTCGGCGATACCCAGGATATTTTCCCGAACGTCGCTGCCAAGCATGCCGGTGAGGGCTTTCTTGACGTCTTCGATGATGTCGTAGATGACGTTGTAGTAACGCATGTCCAGGCCTTCCTGCTCGACGATCTTCCGTGCGCCAGCATCGGCACGCACGTTGAAGCCGAACAATACAGCGTTGGAAGCCAGTGCCAGGTTAGCGTCGGATTCGGTGATACCACCGACACCGCCACCCACAACACGCACTTGCACTTCGTCGTTACCCAGGCCATTCAAGGCGCCGTTCAACGCTTCGAGGGAACCACGAACGTCAGATTTGAGGACGATATTCAGCGTCTTCTTCTCTGCCTGGCCCATGTTCTCGAAGATGTTTTCCAGCTTGCCGGCGTGAGCGCGAGCCAGTTTGACTTCGCGGAACTTGCCTTGACGGAACAGAGCCACTTCACGGGCTTTCTTCTCGTCCGACAGCACGCTCATCTCGTCGCCAGCGTCCGGGGTACCGTCCAGGCCGAGGATCTCGACAGGGATGGAAGGACCGGCTTCCTTGATTGGCTTGCCGTTCTCGTCGAGCATGGCACGTACACGGCCATAGTTCGAACCGACCAGGACCATGTCGCCTTGGCGCAGGGTACCGTCTTGAACCAGAACGGTTGCAACCGGGCCACGGCCTTTGTCGAGACGCGATTCAACCACAACGCCACGACCTGGGGCCGATGGGGTTGCTTTCAGTTCGAGTACTTCAGCTTGCAGCAGGACCGCTTCGAGCAGTTCGTCCACGCCAGTACCGACTTTCGCCGAAACCGAAACGAACGGCGTATCACCGCCCCACTCTTCAGACGTCACGCCGTGAACCGACAGTTCGCTACGGATGCGATCAAGATCGGCGCCCGGCTTGTCGATTTTGTTCACGGCAACAACCAGTGGAACACCAGCGGCCTTGGCGTGCTGGACAGCTTCAATGGTCTGCGGCATCACGCCGTCGTCCGCTGCAACTACCAGGATCACGATGTCAGTCGCCTTGGCACCACGGGCACGCATTGCGGTAAACGCGGCGTGACCAGGGGTGTCGAGGAAGGTGACCATGCCGCGCTCGGTTTCAACGTGGTATGCACCGATGTGCTGGGTGATGCCGCCGGCTTCGCCAGCAGCTACCTTGGCACGACGGATATAGTCGAGCAGCGACGTCTTACCATGGTCAACGTGGCCCATTACGGTCACAACTGGCGCACGGGAGAACGTCTCACCTTCAAACTTCAGGGACTCTGCCAGGGAATCTTCCAGGGCGGTGTCGCTGACCAGGGTCACTTTGTGGCCCAGTTCTTCGGCTACCAGCTGAGCAGTTTCCTGATCAAGCACCTGGTTGATGGTCGCTGGAGTACCCAGTTTGAACATGAACTTGATGATTTCAGCAGCCTTGACCGACATCTGGTTGGCGAGATCGCCAACAGTGATGGTCTCGCCGATCTGCACATCACGCACGACAGGGCCGGTTGGGCTCTGGAAACCGTGGGCGTTGCGCTTCTTCAGCTTGGCCTTGCCGCGACCACCACGACGGAAGCCATCGCTTTCTTCGTCGGTAGTACGTGGGGCAACGCGTGGCGCAGGCGCTTTCTCTTTGACCGAAGCGCGATGCGGAGCGTTTTTGCGCTCGCCATCGCCACCGCCACCGCGACGATTGTTATCGTCGGCACGTGGTTTGTCCGGACGACGAGGTTCCTCGCGCTTGCGGGCATCGGCAGCAGGTGCTGGTGCTGCGGCAACCGGAGCGGCCTCACGCACAGCTTCTGCAGGAGCAGCGACCGCATCAGTCGAAGCAGTTTGCGCAGCAGCAGGCTGACGGCGCGCTTCTTCTTCGGCGCGACGCTTGGATTCTTCTTCAGCCTTCTGACGAGCAGCATTTTCTACTGCGCGACGTTCATCCAGTTCGCGTTTGCGCTCGGCTTCGATTTCTTCCGGGCTGCGCTGTACGAAGACTTTTTTCTTGCGTACTTCAACGCTGATGCTCTTGCTACCAGCAACACGCAGGGTGCTGGTAGTTTTGCGCTGCAATGTAATCTTGCGCGGTTCTTCCACTTTCGCCTTGTGGCTGCTCTTCAAGTGAGTCAGCAAAGACTGCTTCTCACTATCGCTCACACCTTCATCGGCGGCGGTGTGCGGCAGACCTGCCTCACGCATCTGCTGCAACAGGCGCTCTACCGGTGTTTTGACCTCATCGGCCAGTTGTTTCACCGTGACTTGCGTCATGCACTTCTCTCCTCAGGCCGCGCCTAATTACTCGAACCAATGGGCTCGGGCGGCCATGATCAACTTGCCGGCACGATCATCGTCAATGCCGTCGATGTCGAGCAGGTCGTCAATAGACTGCTCGGCCAGGTCTTCGCGGGTAATTACGCCGCGCACCGCCAGTTCCATCGCCAAATCCTTGTCCATACCCTCAAGCGAGAGCAGGTCTTCGGCCGGATGGGCGTCTGCCAGCTTTTCCTCAGTAGCGATGGCTTTAGTCAACAAACGATCCTTGGCCCGAGCGCGAAGCTCGTTGACGGTGTCTTCGTCAAAGCCGTCGATGTTGAGCATTTCTTCCAACGGTACGTAGGCAATCTCTTCCAGGCTGGTAAAGCCTTCATCTACCAGCACCTGTGCCAGGTCTTCGTCGACTTCCAACTCGTCGATGAAGTTGCGCAGGATGTCACCGGTTTCAGCTTGCTGCTTAGCCTGGATGTCCGATTCGGTCATCACGTTCAGGGTCCAACCGGTCAGTTGGCTGGCCAGACGCACGTTCTGACCACCACGACCAATGGCCTGAGCCAGATTGTCTGCGCCAACGGCGATGTCCATTGCATGGGCATCTTCGTCAACGATAATTGCCGCCACTTCAGCAGGCGACATTGCGTTGATCACAAACTGCGCCGGGTTATCGTCCCACAGGACGATGTCCACACGCTCACCGCCCAATTCGCCCGACACTGCCTGGACGCGCGAACCGCGCATACCAATGCAAGCACCCTGCGGGTCGATGCGTTTGTCCTTGGAGCGGACCGCGATCTTGGCGCGCGAGCCCGGGTCGCGGGACGCAGCCATGACTTCAATCAGGCCTTCGGCGATTTCCGGCACTTCGATACGGAACAGCTCGATCAGCATTTCCGGCGCGGTACGCGACAGGATCAACTGAGGGCCGCGGTTCTCGGTGCGGATTTCCTTGAGCAGTGCACGCAGGCGCACGCCAACACGGAAGGTTTCGCGAGAGATGATGTCTTCGCGGGCCAGCAACGCTTCGGCGTTGTTGCCCAAGTCGACGATCACATTGTCGCGGGTCACTTTTTTCACGGTGCCGGAGATGATTTCACCCAGGCGCTCGCGATAAGCGTCGACAACTTGAGCGCGCTCGGCTTCGCGAACCTTTTGCACGATCACCTGTTTGGCGGTCTGTGCAGCAATACGGCCGAACTCGATGGATTCGATCTTTTCTTCGACGACATCACCGACCTGGGCGCCCGGGTGCGTTTCAGCAACCTTGCTTGGCCAGGTTTCGATGGCCGGATCATCAAGATCGGCTTCTTCGACGACCGTCCAGCGACGGAAAGTCTCATAGGCACCGGTGTGGCGGTTAATTTCCACACGCAGATCAACTTCGTCTTCAAAACGCTTTTTGGTAGCAGTGGCCAGGGCCAGCTCCAGCGCTTCAAAAATCACGTTTGCCGGTACGCCCTTTTCATTGGATACCGACTCAACAACCAGCAGTACTTCTTTGCTCATCGTACGCCTCGCCTTTCGCAAGCCATTGGATCCGCGGGATCCGCGTCTCAGTCAAAACTGGGAATAATGTTGGCCTTGTCGATCATATCGATCGGCAACAGGAACTCATGGTCTTCTACCTGCACCACGACATCCTGTTCTTCTACACCGCGCAGAAGGCCCTGAAAGTTGCGTCGCCCTTCAAAAGGAGACCGCAGCTTGATCTTCACTTGTTCACCGGCAAATTTTGCAAACTGCTCAATAGTGAACAGTGGGCGTTCCATGCCTGGCGAGGAAACTTCGAGGGTGTATTCAACGGAAATTGGATCTTCAACATCCAGGACACCGCTGATCTGACGGCTGACAATGGCACAATCGTCCACCAGCACACCGCCCTCTTTATCGATATAAACGCGCAACATTGAGTGGCGACCTTGAGCCGAAAACTCAATACCCCAGCATTCATAGCCTAGGGCCACGACCACCGGGGCCAGCAAGGCCTGCAACTCTTCTAGCTTGCTCGACACCTGAACCCCCTCGTGCATGTATGTGCATGCTGTGCAAAATAAAAAAATGGGCGAAACGCCCATCCTTGAAACGCCGTCGAACAGCGGCGTTGAAAGTGTCCAGCTAACAAAAAGCCCCTTAAAAGGGGCTCCGCTAAAACTGGTTGCGGGGGCCGGATTTGAACCGACGACCTTCGGGTTATGAGCCCGACGAGCTACCAGACTGCTCCACCCCGCGACAAAGCTGGGGCGGAAGTATACGACCGATCCCTTACAGGGTCAATGTAACCTTCCACCTACAAAAAAGCCCGCAACAGCGGGCTCTTCTGATAATTGGTACCGAGAAGGGGACTCGAACCCCTACACCCTATGGGCACAACCACCTCAAGGTTGCGTGTCTACCAATTCCACCACCTCGGCAATACAGCGCTTACAACCCTTCTTACTTCTGCTCTTGAGCTGGAGGTACGTCAGTCGCTGGAGTAGCCGACTTTTGCTCTTGAAGCACCGGGACATCATCAGAAGCCGGTTTTGCTTTTGGAACTTCCAACACTGCTGTGTTTGGCAAACCTACTTGAGTCAGCACATGAGCTTTCTCTTTAGCAAAGTAACCTAACCCTAAGCTGGTTATGAAGAAACCGGCGGCAAGTATAGCAGTAAACTTACTAAGAAAGGTAGAGGAACCTTGGCTTCCGAACACAGTATTTGAAGCACCTGCACCGAAAGACGCACCAGCGTCCGCACCTTTACCCTGTTGCAACAAAACCAGGGCAACTACGCCCAGGGCAGCCAACAGATGAAAAACGACTACGACTGTTTCCAGCATTTTTTCAGTTTCCCGCGGCGCGACAGATCGCACCGAACTCATCTGCATTCAGGGAAGCTCCACCAATGAGCCCCCCATCGATATCCGGCATGCCGAACAGTTCGACCGCATTGGCCGCCTTCACGCTGCCGCCGTATAGAAGCCGCACACCTTGTGCGATTTCAGAATTCTCTGCCGCCAACTGCGCGCGGATGGCTGCGTGCACATCCTGCGCCTGTTGCGGTGTAGCAGTCAGCCCGGTACCAATTGCCCAGACCGGCTCGTAAGCAATTACCGCCTTTGCAAACGCACCAACACCCAACTCCTCGATGATGCTGCCCAACTGACGCGAGACAACTTCAAGAGTCTTGCCTGATTCGCGCTGCTCTAGGGTCTCGCCTATGCACAACACTGGAATCAAGCCACAAGCCTGTGCCGCTGCGAACTTGCGATTGAGTGTTCCATCACGCTCGCCCATCATCTGACGACGCTCGGAGTGCCCAACAAGCACATAGGAACAACCCGCATCGACCAGCTGACTCGGTGCAATCTCACCGGTCAACGCACCTTGCATGGCCTCCACCGCAGAATTCTGCGCGCCGACCTGAATCGACTTACCTTTCAAGCCATCAACCACTTGGGTGATATGCAAGCAAGGCGGGAAAACCGCGACATCAACACCGCTAGGCAAGGCCAGGTGACGAAGGCCATTGATCAGCTCAGCGACACTGGCGCGGGTACCGTGCATCTTCCAGTTACCAGCTACCATAGTGCGACGCATGCTGTACCTCGTCGGTCAAAGTGGGCGCAGATGTTACCCAACCACATCATTACTGGCAAGCCGAATTCAGGCGCAAACTTCAGTTACCAGTTTTGCCAGGTCTTCGGCGTGGCCGCGAACCTGTATTTCGTCGTCACCTTCGACCATAACGCGCACCAAAGGCTCTGTGCCGGACTTGCGCAGCAGTACCCGCCCGCGCCCCGCCATTGCCAGGGTCACGCGCTCGCAAGCCTCTTTGACAGCAGGGTGCTCGATCGGGTTTTCGCCGCCCGAGAAACGCACGTTAAGCAAAACTTGCGGGCATTTGCGTAAAGCCTGACGCGCCTGCGCCAAGCTCTCTTCACGACGACGCAAAGCCAGCAACACCTGCAAAGCCGCGATAATCGCATCGCCCGTGGTGGTGTGCTGGAAGCATACGACGTGCCCAGAGTTTTCACCGCCTACCTGCCAATTACGCTCCAGCAGCTCGGCGATCACATAACGGTCACCCACGTTGGCACGGACAAAAGGAATACCCAAGTCTGCCAATGCGAGCTCAAGCCCCAGGTTGCTCATCAACGTACCGACGACACCGCCCTGCAGCTTGTTACGCTCGTGCAGGTCACGAGCAATGATGAACAACAGGTCATCGCCATCCACCACGGCCCCCGTGTGATCAACCATCAGCACGCGGTCGCCATCACCGTCAAAGGCAATCCCGAGATCCGCATGCTCAGCCAGGACAGCGGCCTGCAACTGCTCCATATGGGTGGAGCCGCAGTTTTCGTTGATGTTCAATCCATTGGGCTGGGCCGAGAGCACTGTGACATCTGCGCCCAATTCCTTGAACACGCTTGGGGCGACTTTGTAGGTCGCACCATGGGCGCAATCGATCACAATCTTCAGGCCTGCAAAGTTGGTGCTGGTTGGCACGCTGCTCTTGCAGAACTCGATATACCGGCCCGACGCGTCGTTGATCCGCGAAACCTTGCCCAGCTTGCTGGACTCGACCACCGTCATCGGCGCGTCCAACAGCTCTTCAATCATCAGCTCAATCTCGTCCGGCAACTTGGTGCCCTGCCCCGAGAAAAACTTGATGCCATTGTCATCATGAGGGTTGTGCGAGGCGCTGATCACAATACCGGCTTCAGCGTGGAAGGTACGCGTCAGGTATGCAATCGCCGGGGTCGGCATAGGGCCTAGCAACATCACGTCAGCACCTGCGGCGGACAAACCTGCCTCAAGCGCAGACTCAAACATGTACCCCGAGATTCGGGTGTCCTTGCCCACCAGGATCCGGCAAGCGCCCATGCTGCGAAAGGCCATACCCGCCGCCCAACCCAGCTTGAGCATAAAATCAGGAGTAATTGGAAATTCGCCGACCCGACCACGGATCCCGTCGGTGCCAAAGTATTTTTTAGTCATAAGTGCTCCATCATTCTTATTCGGCTGATTCTACAGCGGCAATCATGCGCACCACATCAACGGTTTCTGCGACGTCATGCACACGCAAGATGCGCGCACCCTTGGTCAAGGCCAGCGCGGCCAGCGCAAGGCCACCGTATAATCGCTCACCCACAGGCCGATTCAACGCCAGCCCGATCATGCTCTTGCGTGAAACGCCAACCAGTAAGGGGCGACCAAGGGCATGAAGGGACTCCATGTGCTTGAACAGACTTAAATTGTGTTGCAGGGTCTTGGCAAAACCAAAACCCGGATCAAGAATTATCTTTTCCGGCGCAATGCCCACCGCGGCGCACTGGGCAACCCGCTCGGAGAGAAAACCACTTACCTCGCCGACCAGATCATCGTAGTGCGGGCTGTCCTGCATATTGCCGGGCTCACCCAACATATGCATCAGGCACACGGGCAGACCGGTAGCAGCGGCCGCATCCAGAGCGCCGTCGCGCCGCAGGGACCGCACATCATTGATCAATCCGGCCCCCAGCCGAGCCGTCTCGCGCATCACGGCCGGCGTTGACGTGTCTACCGAAATAATCACATCCAGCTCACGGGCAATGCGCTCGACAATCGGTGCCACACGCTCCAGCTCCTCCAGCGGAGAAACAACACGAGCACCCGGCCGGGTCGACTCGCCACCGATATCAATCAGTGTCGCGCCGGCAGCCACCATTGACTCGGCATGACGCAATGCAGCATCAACCTGGCTGAAGCGGCCACCATCGGAAAAGGAATCGGGGGTTACATTAAGAATACCCATGACATGCGCATGGGCCAAATCAAGAACCCGGTTGCCGCAAGGCAACCGGGTGGAGGACGTACCAAAAGTCATTTCAAACCTTAGTGATCCGCTGCCGGACCGCCGATCGGGGTTTCAGGACGCTCGTTTTGAACCACGGGCGGTGTACCCGAAGTCCCCGAACCACCTTCCCAATCGCGAGGTTCACGAGGCGCCCGACCAGCCATGATGTCGTCGATCTGGTCCGCATCAATGGTTTCGTACTTCATCAGCGCATCAGCCATTGCATCCAGCTTGTCGCGATTGTCGGTCAGGATCTGCTTGGCTGTGCCGTAGCACTGATCAATGATGCTGCGCACTTCGGAGTCGATCAGCTTGGCTGTCTCACCGGAGAAGCTGGCGCTTTGACCGCCACCACCACGCCCCAGGAACACTTCGCCTTCTTCCTCGGCATACATCAACGGGCCCAGCTTTTCCGACAATCCCCACTTGGTCACCATGTTCCGAGCAATCTGGCTTGCACGCATGATGTCGTTGGAAGCACCAGTGGTTACGCCGTCGAAGCCCAGCGTCATCTCTTCCGCAATACGGCCGCCGTACAGCGAGCAGATCTGGCTGATCAGCGCACGCTTGGAGAGGCTGTAACGATCCTCTTCCGGCAGGAACATGGTGACACCCAGCGCACGACCACGAGGAATGATCGACACCTTGTAGACCGGATCATGCTCAGGCACAACGCGCCCTACAATGGCGTGGCCGGCTTCGTGATAGGCAGTGTTCTGCTTCTCTTTCTCGGACATGACCATGGACTTGCGCTCGGCGCCCATCATGATCTTGTCTTTCGCCAGCTCGAACTCTTTCATTTCAACGATGCGCTTGCCGGTACGAGCCGCAAACAACGAAGCTTCGTTCACCAGGTTGGCCAAGTCGGCACCGGAGAAGCCTGGAGTACCACGGGCAATCACGGCCGGAGCCACGTCATCCCCCATTGGCACTTTGCGCATATGCACTTTCAGAATCTGTTCACGACCACGGATGTCCGGTAGGCCGACCACAACCTGACGGTCGAAACGGCCCGGACGCAGCAGCGCAGGGTCCAGCACGTCTGGACGGTTGGTTGCGGCGATGACGATGATGCCGTCATTCATCTCGAAACCATCCATCTCGACCAGCAACTGGTTGAGAGTCTGCTCACGCTCGTCGTGACCACCACCCATGCCAGCACCACGATGGCGACCGACAGCGTCGATTTCATCGATGAAGATGATGCACGGAGCGTGCTTCTTGGCCTGCTCGAACATATCGCGGACACGACTGGCACCCACGCCGACAAACATCTCAACGAAGTCAGAACCGGAAATGGTGAAGAACGGCACCTTGGCTTCGCCAGCAATCGCCTTGGCCAGCAAGGTTTTACCGGTACCCGGAGGACCTACCATCAGAACGCCGCGAGGAATACGACCACCCAGGCGCTGGAACTTGCCTGGATCGCGCAGGAACTCGACCAGTTCGCCGACTTCTTCCTTGGCCTCATCGCAGCCTGCAACATCAGCCAGGGTAGTTTTCACCTGATCTTCTGAGAGAAGGCGCGCCTTGCTCTTGCCGAAGCTCATCGGCCCGCCCTTGCCTCCGCCGCCGCCCTGCATCTGGCGCATGAAGAACATGAACACGGCAATGATTACCAGGATCGGGAAGCTTGCCACCAGGAGCTGAGTCCAGATGCTCTGCTGCTCAGGCTGCTTGCCTTCGACCACCACGTGGTTATCCACCAGGTCGCCGATCAGACCGTTGTCCTGGATTGCCGGACGAATGGTCTTGAAGCTGTCGCCATCGTTGCGTTTGCCGGTGATCACGTAGCCATCAACCGCTACGCGCTCGACCTTGCCATCCTTAACTTGCTGGATGAAGTCGGAGTAGTTGAGGGTCTGCGGCTCGTTAGGGCTGGAGAAGTTGTTCATCACCGTCACCAGGACAGCCGCGATGATCAACCACAGGATCAGATTCTTTGCCATATCGTTCAATTAACTACCCTCTGAAGCAAGCTCCGCTACTGGCGCGCGCTTCGCATGATATTCACCGGCCTAACTTACTACATTACCTACAACTCTGGCAGGCGCCGTCTGTAACCCTTTGTGAAACTTTGACTACACAATATTCGTAAAGCTTCGTGACGAAAGCGATATAAAAAAACCTATCACCCTCCTCGAATAAATCAAAAACGCTCTTCGCTCGCCGCACCTTCAACCCCGCGGAACCCACGGCACAGCAGGTATTGCTCACGAGAACGGTCTCGGGACGAGTCTGGCTTGCGAGTTTGCACCTTGTCGAACAGCTTGCGAATGTTCTTGTGATACTCGTCAAAACCTTCGCCCTGGAAGACTTTCACAAGGAAATCTCCACCGGGACGCAACACCCGACCCGCCAAATCCAGCGCCAGTTCGCAGAGGAACATGGCTCGCGGCATATCGACGGCCGGTAATCCACTCATATTGGGGGCCATGTCGGAAATCACAAGGTCTACCTGCGAATTTCCCACAGCCTCCAGGATCTCGGCCAACACCGAGTCCTGGGTGAAGTCGCCGTGTACGAAGGTCACATCCGGGATGCTGTCCATCTCAAGGATGTCGGAGGCGATCAACCGGCCTTGCCCACCAATCAGACGACTGGTCACCTGGGACCAACCACCTGGAGCGGCACCCAGATCGATAACGCTCATGCCCGGACGGATCAATTTGTCCTTGTCCTGGATCTCCAGGAGCTTGTAGCTGGCCCGCGAACGGTACCCGTCCTTTTGCGCCTTTTTGACGTAAGGATCGTTGAAATGCTCTTGCAGCCACTTAAGGCTAGTTTTGGAACGGGCCACGGGCCACCTCGAAAATAAAACGGGTCGTGATTAACTGGGCGGTCCCGGACTCGCTCGGGTAAACTGGCCGCCGCTTTTTACAAGATCAGACGCAGGGGTCAGATTATGCCGCTCACTCAAGAGCAGAAGAAACAGTACAAATCCATTGGCCACCATCTGAAACCAGTTCTGATTGTGGCAGACAACGGTTTGACTGAAGGTGTGTTAGCCGAACTTGAACGCGCATTGGGCGATCATGAACTGATCAAGATCAAGGTCAACATCCTTGACCGCGAAGCGCGCCTGGCCGCCATTGCAGAACTGTGCAAGGTTGGCAAAGCGGACCTGGTTCAGGTCATCGGCAAGATGGCGCTGCTGTATCGCAAGAACTTCAGCGTCAACAAGCAACTGTCGAACGTGCATCGCTTCAAATGACACAAGGGTCACGGGCGTGCTTTGCGCGCCCTGCCACTCCATCCTGGCGCGGGCTGTACAACCAGCACCAGGCCGGAGAACCCTAATACAAGATAGCTGAATAGCTGCCAGCGCAACGCTTCCGGCAGCCACACATGCACGATGCAAAACATTGCACACGCATACAGCGCCATCAACAGCAGTTGGCCGCGAATATCCCGCCACAAACTCCCCAAGCCCTCGGCCTTGACCAGCACCAATGCCTGAAGAGTCACGCACGCTGCTGCAAAACCCACCAGCAACGCACTCAGTAATCCATCGATCTCATCGATCAGCAACGGAGCCAGGCCAATAAGGCCCAGCGCCGGCAGCACACCAATGTGCAGCAACCACAGGCCACCCACCCAAAGCATCTGGGCAAGCTGCCAAAGCATGGCGCCCGCACGAAGCGGGCGCCGCCTTTCAGACGTGACGAACTTCAACAATCTCGTACTCGATCACGCCACCGGGTGTTTTTACAGCAACCACATCACCCTCTTCCTTGGCAATCAAGGCGCGGGCCAGCGGCGAACCGACGGAGATTTTTCCGAGCTTAAAGTCAGCTTCGTCTTCGCCAACGATATGGTAAGTCACGCGATCATCAGTCTCCACATTGGCGATTTCGACGGTGGTACCGAAGATCACTTTGCCAGTGTGAGGAATGCTCGTAACGTCGATGACGACCTGATTCTGGATCCGACCCTCAATGTCACGAATCCGCGCCTCAACCATCCCCTGCTGCTCGCGAGCCGCGTGGTATTCAGCGTTTTCCTTCAAGTCACCCAGCTCGCGGGCCGTACCGATGTCCTGGCTCAGCTTCGGACGTACGACCTTGGTCAGATGAGCGTGCTCCTCTTCCAGGGCCTTTGCGCCCTGGACGGTCATTGGGTATTTGATCATGCCTTCAATCCTGCGTGTAGATCCTGCAAGCGGCGTACGGTTTTTTCCGGACCGAACTTGAGCGCTTCACAGATAGCTTCGCCAGCAGCAATGGTGGTGGTGCAGTAGATCTTGTGCTGCAAGGCATTACGACGAATGGAGTAGGAGTCCGCGATCGACTGACGACCTTCGGTGGTATTGATGATCAGCGTGACTTCGTCATTCTTGATCATATCGACCACGTGCGGACGGCCTTCCGTCACCTTGTTTACGCGACGCACTTTCAGGCCCGCCGCTTCGATCAGCTTGGCAGTACCGGCAGTAGCCACGACTTCAAAGCCCAAGTTGATCAGATCACGGGCAACACCTGCAACCAGTGGCTTGTCGTCATCACGCACACTGATAAACGCAGTACCGCCGGTCGGCAGCACTTCGCTGGCACCCATCTGAGCCTTGGCGAACGCTTCACCGAAGGTATCGCCCACGCCCATCACTTCACCGGTGGACTTCATCTCTGGGCCCAGGATCGGGTCCACACCAGGGAATTTGGCGAATGGGAACACCGCCTCTTTCACGCTGTAGAAGTTCGGAATGATTTCCTTGGTGAAGCCGATTTCCTTCAGGGTCTTACCGGCCATTACACGGGCAGCGATCATCGCCAGGGACACACCGATGCACTTGGACACGAACGGTACGGTACGTGAAGCACGTGGGTTGACTTCGATGACGTAGATGTCTTCGCCTTGCAGCGCCAACTGAACGTTCATCAAGCCGACCACGCCCAATTCCAGGGCCATTTTCTTGACCTGCTCGCGCATCTCGTCCTGGATGTGCAGCGGCAACGAGTACGGCGGCAGCGAGCACGCGGAGTCACCGGAGTGAACGCCCGCCTGTTCGATGTGCTGCATGATCGCGCCGATCACTACATCAGTGCCGTCGCAAACCGCGTCCACGTCCATTTCAATGGCGCAGTTGAGGAAGTAATCCAGCAGCACAGGGCTGTCATTGGACACTTTCACTGCATCGCGCAGGTAACGCTTGAGTTCTTCTTCTTCGTAGACGATTTCCATCGCCCGGCCGCCCAGCACGTAGGACGGACGCACCACCAGCGGGTAGCCGATCTTGCTGGCTGCGCGAATAGCTTCGTCTTCGCTGCGCACGGTAGCGTTTGGCGGCTGACGCAGGTTCAGGCGCTCAACCATTTGCTGGAAACGCTCACGGTCTTCAGCACGGTCGATAGCGTCCGGGCTGGTGCCGATGATTGGCACACCGGCAGCTTCCAGAGCGCGTGCCAATTTCAGCGGAGTTTGGCCGCCGTACTGCACGATCACGCCTTTTGGCTTCTCGACGCGACAGATTTCCAGCACGTCTTCCAGCGTAACCGGCTCGAAGTACAAGCGGTCGGAAGTGTCGTAGTCAGTGGAAACGGTTTCTGGGTTGCAGTTGACCATGATGGTCTCGTACCCGTCTTCGCGCAGGGCGAGAGCGGCGTGTACGCAGCAGTAGTCGAACTCGATGCCCTGGCCGATACGGTTTGGACCGCCACCCAGGATGATGATCTTGTCGCGACCCGACGGTGCGGCCTCGCACTCCTCCTCGTAGGTGGAGTACAGGTACGCGGTGTCGGTGGCGAACTCTGCAGCACAGGTGTCAACGCGCTTATAGACCGGAAAGATATCCAGCTTGTGGCGATGCGTACGCAGGTTCTTCTCGGTCACGCCCAGCAGCTTGGCCAGACGCTGGTCGGAGAAGCCTTTGCGCTTGAGGCGGAACATCAGGTCGCGGTCGATAGAGGAAAGACCGAGGGTCTTGACCTTCTCTTCTTCCTTGATCAGATCTTCGATCTGTACCAGGAACCACGGATCGATCATGTTCATGCCGAAGATATCTTCGACGGTCATGCCGGCGCGGAAAGCATCGGCCACGTACCAGATACGCTCAGCGCCCGGAACGGTCAGCTCGCGTTTGAGCACGCTCATGCTTTCCGGGTTGCTCAGGTCGAGCTTCTCGTCCAGACCGCAAACGCCCACTTCCAGGCCACGCAGGGCTTTCTGCAAGGATTCCTGGAAGGTCCGGCCGATGGCCATGACTTCACCGACCGACTTCATCTGAGTGGTCAGGCGGGCATCGGCTTTCGGGAATTTCTCGAAAGCGAAGCGTGGCAGCTTGGTGACGACGTAGTCGATCGACGGCTCGAAGGACGCCGGCGTAGCGCCGCCAGTGATTTCGTTCTGCAATTCGTCCAGGGTGTAACCGATCGCCAGCTTGGCTGCGATGCGCGCAATAGGGAAGCCGGTAGCTTTCGATGCCAGCGCCGAAGAACGCGATACACGCGGGTTCATCTCGATCACGACCATGCGGCCTGTGTCCGGGCAGATGCCGAACTGAACGTTGGAACCGCCGGTTTCAACGCCGATCTCACGCAGTACCGCCAACGAGGCGTTACGCATGATCTGGTATTCCTTGTCCGTCAGGGTCTGTGCCGGAGCAACGGTGATCGAGTCGCCGGTGTGCACGCCCATCGGGTCAAAGTTTTCGATGGAGCAGACGATGATGCAGTTGTCCTTTTTGTCGCGGACAACTTCCATCTCGTACTCTTTCCAGCCGATCAGGGATTCGTCGATCAACAGCTCTTTGGTCGGCGACAGGTCCAGACCACGCGCGCAAATCTCTTCGAACTCTTCACGGTTGTAAGCAATACCGCCACCCGTGCCGCCCATGGTGAAGGACGGACGGATGATGCACGGGAAGCCCAGCTTTTCGAGAACCGCGTTGGCCTCTTCCATGCTGTGGGCGATACCGGAACGCGGGCAATCAAGGCCGATGGACTTCATGGCCTTGTCGAAACGCGAGCGGTCTTCAGCCTTGTCGATGGTGTCGGCATTGGCGCCGATCATCTCTACGCCGAACTTTTCCAGAACGCCTTCGCGCTCCAGGTCCAGCGCGCAGTTCAGTGCGGTCTGGCCACCCATGGTTGGCAGCAGGGCGTCCGGACGCTCTTTTTCGATGATCTTGGCAACGGTCTGCCACTTGATCGGCTCGATGTAGGTGGCGTCGGCCATGTCCGGGTCGGTCATGATGGTGGCCGGGTTGGAGTTCACCAGGATGACGCGGTAGCCCTCTTCGCGCAGGGCTTTACAGGCCTGGGCGCCGGAGTAGTCGAATTCGCAGGCCTGGCCGATCACGATCGGGCCAGCGCCGAGAATCAGGATGCTTTTTATGTCTGTACGTTTTGGCATGGGTTTGTCACTCAAATCCGCAGGTCAGTCGGCAAGCCGTCTTGAACAATCTTTGAAGAGCCTGCAGGGGCCACCGGGATTCGGGGCCGCCCGCAGGCCGCTCAGTCAGCGTCGCTTGGCCATCTCATTGATGAAACGGTCGAACAGCGGCGCTACGTCGTTCGGGCCCGGGCTCGCTTCAGGGTGGCCCTGGAAGCTGAACGCGCTCTTGTCGGTGCGTTCGATGCCTTGCAGGGAGCCGTCGAACAGCGACTTGTGAATTGCGCGGACGTTGCCCGGCAAGCTCGCTTCATCCACCGCAAAACCGTGGTTCTGGCTGGTGATCATCACGACGCCAGTGTCCAGGTCTTGCACTGGGTGGTTGGCACCGTGATGGCCGTGACCCATTTTCAGGGTCTTGGCGCCGGAAGCCAGTGCCAATAGTTGGTGGCCCAGGCAGATACCGAACACCGGAATCTCGGTTTCCAGCACTTCCTTGATGGCCTGGATGGCGTAGTCGCAAGGCTCCGGATCACCCGGACCGTTGGACAGGAACACACCGTCCGGCTGCAAGGCCAGCACATCGCTAGCAGGGGTTTGCGCAGGCACCACAGTCACGCGGCAACCGCGCTCAACCAGCATGCGCAGGATGTTGTACTTCACACCGTAGTCGTACGCGACCACATGGTAAGGCAACTCGCTGGCTTCGATGGTCGCGTGGCTGTCGGTCTTCAAGTCCCAGACAGTGGAGCGCCATTCATACTTCTCTTTGACGCTGACGACCTTCGCCAGGTCCATGCCCTTCAAGCCAGGGAAGCCTTGCGCTGCGGCAATCGCCGCGTCTTCGGAAATATTGTCACCGACCATGATGCAGCCGTTCTGCGAGCCTTTTTCACGCAGGATGCGTGTGAGGCGGCGCGTATCGATACCGGCGATCGCCACAACATTGTTGGCTTTCAGGTAATCGGACAGCGACATCGTGTTACGCCAGTTGCTCGCAACCAGTGGCAGGTCACGAATCACCAGACCGGCCGACCAGACACGATCAGACTCGACGTCTTCCGGTGTAGTACCGGTATTGCCGATGTGTGGATAGGTCAGGGTAACGATCTGTTGGGCGTAGGAAGGATCGGTAAGGATTTCCTGATAGCCGGTCATGGCAGTGTTAAACACTACCTCTCCAACGGTTTGACCGTCGGCTCCAATGGCTTCGCCGCGAAAAATGCTGCCATCAGCAAGGGCGAGTATGGCTGGCTTAGTCAAGAAGACCTCCCGTAAATAAAGCCTGAAAGGGCGATCGCAGGTTGTAAAAAAGCGGAGTGACGTATGGACACGTCACCCCGCTTCTTCACTGAATTATTCTGCGCGCTTTTAGTGGACACACTAAAGCTGTAGCTTACAGAAAAAGGCTTTTTGGGTCCACCGCTAATGAGCCTTAAAGGCAGGAGAATGCGACAGGACGTCGCTTAGCGGGTAAAAACGGGGCCTTAGGATAATCCTGAGGCCCCGTTTTAGCTACTGATTAGTGCAGATCCAGCACATCGCGCATGTCGTACAGACCCGCATCACGACCTTCCAACCAAAGCGCAGCGCGCACCGCACCCTTGGCGAACGTCATGCGACTGGAAGCTTTGTGCGTGATTTCCAGGCGCTCGCCTTCAGTGGCGAACAGCACAGTGTGATCACCTACGACATCACCACCACGAACGGTCGCAAAACCAATGGTGTCACGGGCGCGCGCACCGGTATGGCCTTCGCGACCGTAAACCGCCACCTTGGACAGGTCGCGTCCCAGCGCATCAGCAATAGCCTCGCCCATGCGCAGCGCGGTACCCGACGGCGCATCGATCTTGTGACGGTGATGCGTTTCGATAATCTCGATATCCGCTTCATCACCCAGCACGCGCGCGGCCAGATCCAGCAACTTGAGCGACAGGTTCACGCCGACACTGAAGTTGGCAGCAAAGACGACAGGGATATCCTTGCCCGCCTCCACCAGCAACTGCTTCTGCTCGGCAGTCAAACCCGTAGTACCGATCACCATCGCCTTGCCCGCCTTTCGGCAGAAGGCGAGATTTTTCAGCATCACTTCCGGCAACGTGAAGTCGATCAGCACGTCGAATTCATCCGCCACCTGCTCCAGGTTGCCGGACAACGACACACCGATACGACCCAGTGAAGCCAACTCACCCGCATCCGCACCAATCAATGTGCTGCCAGGACGAACAATCGCCGCAGTCAGGCCGGAGGCTGGAGAACGCTGCTGCACCGCTTCGACCAGCGCCTTGCCCATGCGCCCGGCAGCGCCCATTACGGCTATACGTCGCATATTCACTTCCTTACAGATCACCGAAGAAGCGCTTCACACCATCGAAAAAGCCCGTGGTTTTCGGCGAGTGAGAGTCATCGCCTTCCAACGAACTGCGGAACTCTTCAAGCAGTTCACGCTGACGGCGACCCAGGTTGACCGGAGTTTCCACCGCCACACGGCACATCAGGTCGCCAGCACCGCCACCGCGCACTGGCGCTACGCCCTTGCCACGAATGCGGAACTGTTTACCCGTCTGCGTCCCCTCAGGGATCTTCAGCTTGACCCGACCATCAAGGGTCGGAATCTCCAACTCACCGCCCAAGGCAGCATCGACAAAACTGATCGGCACTTCGCAGAACAGGTGCTTGCCGTCACGCTGGAAGATCGAGTGCTCGCGCACATTGATCACCACGTACAGATCACCCGTTGGACCGCCCTGAGTACCCGCCTCGCCCTCGCCAGACAGGCGAATGCGATCACCAGTATCCACGCCCGCCGGCACTTTCACCGAAAGGGTCTTGTACTCTTCGACACGGCCTTCGCCGTGGCAGGAGTCGCACGGATCGGAAATGATCTTGCCCTGGCCATGGCAACGCGGGCAGGTCTGCTGCACCGAGAAGAAACCCTGCTGCATACGGACCTGGCCAATACCGCCGCACGTCGGGCAAGTAATCGGCGAGGAGCCTTTCTTGGCACCCGAACCATCACACGGCTTGCAGTTGACCAGCGTCGGCACGCGAATGTTGACGCTTGTGCCGCGAACAGCTTCTTCCAGGTTCAGCTCCAGCGTGTAGCGCAAGTCGCTGCCACGCTGGGCACCACCGCGCTGACCACCCCGACCACCGCCAAAGAAGTCACTGAATACGTCACCGAAAATATCGGAGAAGTTCTGACCGCCAAAACCGGCACCGCCGCCGCCCATGCTTGGGTCGACACCAGCATGGCCATACTGGTCGTAGGCCGCACGCTTATTGGGATCAGACAGACATTCGTAGGCCTCGTTGGCCTCTTTGAACATTTCTTCGGATTCTTTGCTATCCGGATTACGGTCCGGGTGGTGCTTCATCGCCAGGCGACGGTAAGCCTTTTTCAGGTCCGCCTCGCTGGAGCCGCGCTCCACACCCAACACTTCGTAATAGTCACGCTTTGCCATAAGTCTTTGCACTCTTAAGGACGTTCAGCCAGACCCTCCTGAGCCTGACTAAACTCGTTGAGCCCCAATACAGGCCCGGACCCAACTCACGTCAATTCAACGATCCTGGTCATTACTACCTTTTAGCCAGGGACCCGGCCAAAAACGCGGTATTTAATGCTCGGAAAGCAGGAGCATCCCCGATCACACCGCCAGCATCCGAGCGTTGTCGCATGCTGTAAAAATTCACATACCCCAGACACGCCAACGCGGGAGCAAGCTCCCGCGCGGCGACATCCTACCAGTCACCGCTTGATAGCGGTCAACCGGGCGACCAACTTACTTGGTCTCTTTGACTTCTTCGAACTCGGCATCAACAGCGTCGTCGTGCTTGGCTTCAGGCTCTGCCTGTTGCGCAGCACCTTCAGCTGGCTGGCCTTGCTCGGCATACATCTTCTGGGCAACCGGTGCGGAGACTTTGGACAGCTCCTCAATCTTGGCGTCGATAGCAGCCTTGTCGTCGCCTTTAACAGCGGCTTCCAGGGCAACCACGGCGGCTTCGATTGCAGTTTTCTCTTCAGCGGTCACTTTCTCGCCGGCATCGGCGATCATTTTACGTGTCGAGTGCACCAGTGCATCACCCTGGTTACGGGCGCCGGCCAGTTCTGCGAACTTGGCATCTGCATCAGCGTTGGCTTCAGCATCACGGATCATCTGTTGAATTTCTTCATCAGACAGACCGGAGTTGGCCTTGATGGTGATCTTCTGCTCTTTGCCGGTAGCCTTGTCTTTCGCGCCGACGTGCAGGATGCCGTTGGCGTCGATGTCGAAAGTCACTTCAATTTGCGGCACGCCACGAGGTGCTGGTGGAATCTCAGCCAGGTCGAACTTGCCCAGGGACTTGTTCTGGGCAGCTTGCTTACGCTCACCTTGAAGCACGTGAATGGTCACAGCGCCTTGATTGTCATCGGCAGTCGAGAACACCTGGGATTTCTTGGTAGGAATCGTGGTGTTTTTCTCGATCAGCGCAGTCATCACGCCACCCATGGTTTCGATACCGAGGGTCAGCGGACTGACGTCCAGCAGCAACACGTCTTTCACGTCACCAGCCAATACCGCACCCTGGATGGCAGCACCCATGGCAACTGCTTCGTCCGGGTTCACGTCTTTACGCGCTTCTTTGCCGAAGAACTCGGTAACCAGCTTCTGAACCAGCGGCATACGGGTCTGACCGCCTACCAGGATCACGTCGTTGATTGCACCAACGTCGATACCGGAGTCTTTCAGCGCAATGCGGCAAGGCTCGATGGTGCGTTGAACCAGATCTTCGACCAGCGCTTCCAACTTGGCGCGAGAAATCTTCACGTTCAAGTGCTTAGGACCGGTAGCGTCTGCAGTGATGTAAGGCAGGTTGACGTCGGTCGACTGAGCGGAAGACAGCTCGATCTTGGCTTTTTCAGCAGCTTCTTTCAGGCGCTGCATTGCCAGCGGGTCACCCTTGAGGTTCATGCCGCTTTCTTTCTTGAATTCGTCAACGAGATAGTCGATCAGACGAATGTCAAAGTCTTCACCGCCCAGGAAAGTGTCGCCGTTAGTAGCCAACACTTCGAACTGGTGCTCGCCGTCAACTTCGGCAATTTCGATCACGGAAACGTCAAAGGTACCGCCACCCAGGTCATAAACGATCACAGTGTGGTCGCCTTTGGCCTTGTCCATACCGTAAGCCAGAGCGGCTGCAGTTGGCTCGTTGATGATACGTTTTACGTCCAGGCCAGCGATGCGGCCGGCGTCTTTGGTCGCCTGGCGCTGGCTGTCGTTGAAGTAGGCTGGAACGGTGATTACCGCTTCAGTCACTGCTTCGCCCAGGTAGTCTTCGGCGGTTTTCTTCATCTTTTTCAAGATTTCAGCCGAAATTTGTGGCGGCGACATTTTCTGGCCGTTCACTTCAACCCAGGCGTCACCGTTGTCAGCCTTGGCGATTTTGTACGGAACCATCTTGATGTCTTTCTGTACGACTTCTTCGTCGAACTTACGACCGATCAGGCGCTTTACCGCGTACAAAGTGTTGTGCGGGTTGGTGACAGCCTGACGCTTGGCCGACTGACCAACGAGGATTTCACCGTCGTTGGCGTAAGCAATGATAGACGGCGTGGTACGCGCGCCTTCGGCGTTCTCGATTACTTTTGCAACGCCGTTTTCCAGCACGGAGACGCAGGAGTTGGTGGTCCCCAGGTCAATACCGATAATTTTGCCCATGATTTACTCTCCCGAAACTTGAATTTGGTTGCCGCAGCAGTGGTGGCTAACTGCGGTAGCACTTAAACGCTTGACTTATAAATGGGGGCCTTGCGGCGAATTTCAAGCCTGCTCATCAATAGAAGGTGCAACAGGTGCAGGAGCCTTGCTCACCACTACCATTGCCGGACGCAGCAGGCGGCCGTTGAGCTGGTAACCCTTCTGGAACACCTTCAACACACTGTTGGGTTCCAGGTCATGGCTTTCCTGCATGGCCATTGCCTGGTGATGCTCAGCGTTGAACGGTTCACCGCCTTGCGGATCGATGGCTTCGAGCTGATAACGCTTCAGGGTGTCCTGGAACATTTTCAGGGTGAGCTCGATCCCTTCGCGCATCGGGCGGATGTTTTCGTCATCCGGGTTGGACAATTCAAGGCCACGCTCCAGGCTGTCGATGATCGGCAGCAAGTCATTGGCGAATTTTTCAAGCGCGAATTTGTGAGCTTTCTCTACATCCTGCTCGGCACGGCGGCGGACGTTCTGCAGATCGGCGGCAACACGCAAAGACTGATCCTGCGCAGCGGCCAATTGCTCTTCGAGCACTTGCACACGGGTCGCCAGTTCATCACCGACAGCCGAATTGGCGTCTGGAGTTTGCGTATCCTGCGTCTGTTCGTCAGCCATAGATTTCTCCTTTCAAAATCATGCGCGAACTCAACTCGCGCTTCTGTTCCGGTATATGGGGCCACAATTTCCAGCTTCAAGGGCGCAAGCGTTACCAAAAGTCTTTCGCCTGCCGCAGATCAATTCCCGCACCACCATTCTTCTTTGCACTAAAAAACCTCCTCGACCGAGCAAATCGAGCTAAGCATCAGGATTGTCAGCCCCAAACAAAACACTGTATAAATAACCAGACCTAAAGCCTGGGAGCGGCCGTCATGCTCGTGCACCTGTCCGTACATAACTACGCCATCGTTGAACATCTGGATCTCGAACTGGATCGCGGGATGAGCGTAATCACAGGCGAAACCGGCGCCGGCAAGTCGATCATGCTCGACGCCCTGGGCCTGACCCTGGGCGACCGCGCCGACAGTGGCGTGGTGCGTCCCGGTGCCGACAAGGCCGACATCCTGGCCACCTTCGACCTGGCGGACATCCCAGAAGCCGAAGCCTGGCTGGCCGAGCGCGACCTCAACAATGACGGCCCCTGCATTCTGCGCCGAGTCATCACCGCCGAAGGCCGCTCACGCGGCTATATCAACGGAACACCGTGCCCCCTTGGCGACCTGAAAGCCCTCGGTGAATTGCTGATCGACATCCATAGCCAGCATGAACACCAGTCCCTGCTGAAAACCGACACCCACCGCCGCCTGCTCGACGAATACGCCGGCGCCACAGACCTTGCCCGGCAGGTGCAACTGGCTGCCCAGCGCTGGCGGCAGACCCGCCAGGAGTTGGAACGCCTATCCAACTCCGGCGACGAGCAACGTGCTCGCCACCAACTGCTCAGTTATCAGCTTGAAGAACTCGAAAGCCTGGGCCTTGGCGAGACCGAGCTGGAACAACTGGAGCAGGAGCACAAAAACCTCACCAACGCCGAAACCCTGCTGGGTATCTGCCGCCAAGTGGTAGAGCAATGCAGCGAGAGCGATTCCGGAAACGTGCTCAACGCGCTCACGGCCAGCCTCAACCGACTGTCCAGCGTTAACAATGCTTCAGGCTCGCTGAGTGAGGCCACCACCCTATTGACCAGTGCACAAATCCAGGTCGAAGAAGCCGTCGGTGAACTCAACCGCTTCCTGGATCACTTCGATGCCGACCCGGCGCGCCTGCAGGAAATAGAAGAACGCCTCGATACCATCTATACCCTGGCGCGCAAACATCGAATCCAGCCCACCGAAGTGGCAACCATGCAGCAAAAGCTGCTGGATGAAATCGAAACCCTGAACGCGAATGACGAATCCATTGAGCGACTAGGCGAAGAACTCGGCTCTTTTGCCCGTCACTATCAGGAGAAGGCCCGCGAACTGAGCGATCTACGCCAGCAAGCCGCCAGCAGCCTGGCCCACGCCGTTGAACAGGAAATTCAGCGCCTGGGCATGCCGGGAGGACGCTTCACCATCGAGCTGCGCGCCAACTCCAATAATGAATTGCAACCTCACGGCCTGGAGCAGGTTGAACTACTGGTCAGCGCCAACCCTGGGCAACCGCTCAAGGCTCTGACAAAAGTCGCGTCCGGTGGTGAGCTTTCGCGCATCAGCCTGGCGATCCAGGTGATTACCGCGCAGACGTCACGGGTGCCTACGCTGGTGTTCGATGAAGTGGACGTAGGCATTGGAGGTCCGACTGCGGAAATTGTTGGTCAGTTGTTGCGTCGCCTGGGAGATCGAGGCCAGGTACTGACGGTCACCCACTTGCCACAAGTGGCCGCACAGGGCCATCAACACTTATTTGTGCACAAGGTGCGTGGCAATGATGCAACACACACTGCGGTATCCAAGCTGAACAAGTCGGAGCGCGTGGAAGAAGTAGCCCGAATGCTCGGCGGGATCGATCTGACCAAGGAGTCTTTGGCGCACGCGAAGAAAATGGTTGTCGCCACCAAGGCTTGAGCCGAACTTTTCTTGATATAGAAAGCACGAAGGCGACCCTAGGGTCGCCTTCGATCGTTTCGCAGAGCCATTCTGCGTCGTTTTTACTTTTTCTTACGGATGTACAACACAAGGTTGTGGTCGACCAAGTCGAAGCCATGCTCCTCAGCAATCTTATGCTGAAGCGCTTCGATTTCCGGGCTGGTGAACTCGATAACCTCATTGGTATCCAGGTCGACCATGTGATCGTGATGACCACCGTCAGCCAATTCGAACACTGCATGACCGCCGTCGAAATTATGACGAACCACCAGCCCTGCGGCTTCAAACTGGGTCAGTACACGGTAAACCGTGGCCAGGCCGACGTCCTCGTTAGACTCCATCAGCGCCTTGTAAACATCCTCGGCACTCATGTGACGCTGCTCAGCAGAATCGAGCATTTGTAGAATCTTGACTCGTGGCAGAGTCACTTTAAGACCGGCTTTGCGTAGTTCGCTATTTTCAACCATGGTTAGCTTTCTCGCGGATGCTGCTTCGCAGCTTCTCTTAATACGGGTATGATCGGCGTTTACGTTGTCCCAGCCAAGATAGTGGAAGTCGCCCACCGATGCAAAACACCAAGCTCTTGCTAACCAGTTTCACCTTTGTGGGACTGCTCGCACTCGCCGGTTGTTCATTCCCCGGGGTTTACAAAATCGACATCCAGCAGGGCAATGTCGTCACGCAGGACATGATAGACCAGTTACGTCCGGGAATGACCCGACGGCAAGTACGGTTTATTATGGGCAACCCCCTGCTGACTGACACTTTCCATGCCGATCGCTGGGATTACCTCTACAGCCTGCAGCCTGGCGGCGGTGAACGCCAACAGGAACGCGTCAGCGTCATTTTTAATGGCAATGACCAGCTTGTCAGCCTGTCCGGTGACTTCATGCCCGGCGTAAGCCGCGATGAAGCCCTGCTCGGCAAAGACAGCGGCACCAACGTGACTGCGCCTGCGCAGGAGAGCGAGAAGCCGAAGTCCGAAGTACCGGCCAAGCCAGGCTCGCTGCTCGACAAGATCCAGAAAGACGTCGATGGCGTGGAAACCGTTCCGGTCCCGACGCCTCAGCCGCTGGACACCAGCCCGCAGTAACAGTGCGGCGCCTGCAAAAAAGCCCGGCATGCCGGGCTTTTTGTTGCCTGATGTTTAACAAGCTTATGAATTCTGCTGCCTGGTCATCGCCGCCTTGGCCGCCCGCAATCTACGCACCTCTTTAGGATCAACCAGCAAGGGGCGATAGATCTCAATACGATCACCTGGCTGCACAACGCGCGCTTCAGCATTCGCGACAACTTTACCGAATACCCCCAAAGGGCAATCAGCCAGATCCAGATCAGGAAACAGCATTGTAATTGCGGACGCCTGCACCGCCGCTCGCAGACTTGTGCCGGACGCCACCGTCAACGCCAGCAAAACCTGGCGATCTGCAGCGGCATACACCACCTCAATCTCAACCATGCAGTTGCTTGGCCCGCTGACAGAACGCATCTACCAGTGTGTTGGCCGCCTGGTTGAACAAGGGCCCCAATGTAGCCCGCACAAGCGGGCCAGCGTAATCAAACGACAAGTCGAGGCTGATCTTGCAGGCCTTGTCGGTCAGCGCCTTGAATACCCAGACACCGTGCAGCTGGGTAAAAGGCCCCTCCTGCAGATTCATTTCAATGGACTTGCCCGGCACCAACACATTACGCGTGACAAAGTGCTGGCCCAGCCCACCTTTCGCCACCCCGACGCTGGCGACCATGTGTTCATCAGTACTTTCCAGCACCTCAGCCGTAGAACACCAAGGCAAGAATTCCGGGTAACGCGCCACGTCGTTGACCAGGTCATAGAGCGCCTGAGCCGGATAGGGCAGCAGGGCCGAACGTTGAATATGCGTCGTCATGTGTGCGTTATTTCCACAGCTGAGCGGCAAACATCGCGAAAGAACAGCCCAATCCGCGAGAGAAAAAAACCAAAGAACTGCCCGCATTGTCCGGGATTCGACCAACACGCTCAAGCACGCAGGTTGACCGTAGCCGACACGCTCGCAACTCCCTATAATGCCGCCCCTATGGCTAAACAAAAGAAACACCCCACAGGGACCATCGCGCAAAATAAAAAGGCGCGACACGATTACTTCATCGAACATCGGTTCGAGGCTGGTCTGGTCCTGGCCGGCTGGGAAGTAAAGAGTCTGCGCGCCAGCAAGTTGCAACTGGTCGACAGCTACGTATTGCTCAAGGATGGCGAGGCATGGCTGCTGGGCAGTCATATCACCCCGCTGACTACCGCGAGCACCCACGTAATTGCCGACCCGGTGCGCACACGCAAACTATTGCTCAATGCGCGCGAACTGGAAAAGCTCGCCGCCGCCGTACAGCAGAAAGGCTACGCCTGCATCTGCCTGTCCTGGTACTGGAGCAAGCACCTGGTCAAGTGCGAGATCGCACTGGGCAAGGGTAAGAAGGAATACGACAAGCGTGATACCGAGCGCGAACGCGACTCCAATCGCGAACTGCATCGCGCCGTGCGCAACAAAGGCAAGGAAGAGTAGTCCTTGCAGTGATGTAGCCTCGGAATAAGTCCGTCGGCTACATCCCTTTTCGCCGCTCCGCACGCGCCACGCGCTGAACCTCCTGACGCACCTCCGCCAATACCTCCTGCACGTACTCCAGATGTCGCGTCGAGACGTCTCGCGCCTGTTCGGCCCGCCCCTCAATAATTGCCTGGTACAACTCCCGATGCTGACTGATCAGCATGTCTCGGGTCTCTGTACGCTGCTGATACATACCACCAATGTTGGTCACCACGTTACGCTTGAGCAGGTCGAACAAGCCGCGAATGGTGTGCAGCAACACTGCGTTATGACTGGCCTCCGCAATGGCCAGGTGGAACCTCGCATCCGCAGCCCCCTCCTCCACTCGGCTCACTTCATCAACGCGGGTATAGCAATCCTGCAACGCTTCGAATGCAGCGGTCAGCCGCTCACGGTCGACCTCGGTTGCACGCAACGCGGCGTAATAAGCACAGGACGCTTCGAGGGTCTGGCGAAATTCCAGCAGATCACGCTGTGCCTCGGGATTGTTTTCCAACAGGTGCAACAGCGGATCACTGAACGTCGAACCCAGTGACTCGGCAACATAATTGCCTCCGCCCTGGCGACTCACCAACAACCCCTTGGCGGCCAGTTTCTGAATGGCCTCACGCAGCGACGGACGCGACACGCCAAACTGCTCAGCCAAAGCGCGCTCAGCCGGCAAACGCTCACCCGACTTCAGCGTGCCCTCAAGGATCATCCCCTCAAGCTGCTCGACAATATCGTCAGACAAACGGCGCTGACGCACCTGATCAAACCCCATAACTCACTCTCCACCATCCCGACCACTCGCCGGGCCCTCTATTCTGGCCTATCACCGCCCTTCCAGCACCTATCAGAACAGCCTCGATTCATCCGATCAGATGGTCTCGCCCTCCAACCTACGACCAAAGTTTCGTGAGCGGCAAATTGACACATCCCCCTGAAGGCTTTTAACCTAGCCTCCAGCGATTGTAAATTGGTAATACCAATTATCCAAGTCGACTTAGATGTGCCTGACCAACAACAATTAGGGGCCACCCCATATGCAAACCTGGCAACAGCTTTACAGCCCGCTCGGCAGCCTCGGCCTGTCCGCATTGGCCGCCGTTATTCCCATCGTATTTTTCTTCCTGGCCCTGGCCGTGTTTCGCCTCAAAGGCCACGTGGCCGGCAGCATTACCCTTGCACTGTCGATACTGGTAGCGATCTTTGCCTTCCAGATGCCAGTGGACATGGCGCTGGCCGCAGCCGGCTACGGCTTTGCCTACGGTCTTTGGCCTATTGCCTGGATCATCGTTGCAGCGGTGTTTCTGTACAAACTCACAGTCAAGAGCGGCCAGTTCGAGATCATCCGCAGCTCGGTGCTGTCGATCACTGACGACCAACGTCTTCAGGTATTGCTGATCGGCTTCTGCTTTGGCGCGTTCCTGGAAGGCGCTGCCGGTTTCGGCGCTCCCGTAGCAATTACCGCTGCGTTGCTGGTAGGCCTGGGCTTCAACCCGCTGTACGCCGCCGGCTTGTGCCTGATTGCCAACACCGCGCCCGTCGCCTTCGGCGCTCTGGGGATCCCGATCATCGTTGCCGGGCAGGTGACTGGAATCGATGCCTTCAAGATCGGCGCCATGACCGGCCGCCAGTTGCCGCTGCTGTCGCTGTTCGTGCCGTTCTGGCTGGTGTTCATGATGGATGGCCTGCGCGGCGTTCGTGAAACCTGGCCGGCTGCGCTGGTCGCGGGCTTGAGCTTCGCCATCACCCAATACTTCACGTCCAACTTCATCGGCCCGGAACTGCCGGACATCACCTCGGCCCTGGCCAGCCTGATTTCCCTGACCCTGTTCCTGAAAGTCTGGCAACCCAAGCGCACCGCCGGCGCGCAGATAGCTGGCGCCACCTCCGGCGTAGCCATTACCGCCAGTGCCGGCGGCTTCGGGTTGCCACGCAGCACCGTCGCCTCGCCTTACAGCCTGGGTCAGATATTCAAGGCCTGGTCGCCGTTCCTGATCCTCACGGTACTGGTCACTATCTGGACGCTCAAGCCGTTCAAGGCGATGTTCGCCGCCGGCGGCTCGATGTACAGCTGGGTATTCAACTTCGCGATCCCGCACCTGGATCAACTGGTGGTCAAGGTAGCCCCCATCGTGACCAACCCGACTGCCATTCCAGCGGTATTCAAGCTGGACCCGGTTTCAGCGACCGGCACCGCGATTTTCTTTTCCGCACTGATCTCGATGCTGGTGCTGAAAATAAACATCAAGATTGGTCTTACCACTTTAAAAGAAACGTTCTACGAACTGCGCTGGCCGATCCTGTCCATCGGCATGGTGCTGGCATTCGCCTTTGTCACCAACTACTCCGGCATGTCGTCGACCATGGCGCTGGTGTTGGCCGGCACCGGTGCAGCCTTCCCGTTCTTCTCGCCGTTCCTCGGCTGGCTGGGGGTTTTCCTGACAGGTTCCGACACATCGTCCAATGCCCTGTTCAGCTCATTGCAAGCCACTACGGCGCACCAGATCGGCGTCAATGACACGCTGCTGGTAGCCGCCAACACCAGCGGTGGCGTCACCGGCAAGATGATCTCGCCGCAATCGATCGCAGTGGCCTGCGCCGCTACCGGCCTGGTGGGCAAGGAGTCCGACCTGTTCCGCTTTACCCTTAAGCACAGCCTGTTTTTCGCCACGATCGTAGGGCTGATCACACTGGCTCAGGCCTACTGGTTTACCGGCATGCTGGTGCACTAAGACCTACACGTAATAGGGTAAGAACCGACGCCGGATGACGATTCCGGCGTCAGCCATCTCTGGAGGATCAATGAGCCTGCCTGCTGCTTTCCTTGCTGACGTCGCACAACTGATCCCAAAAGATCGGCGTTTCGACGACCCGCTTTCCACCCTCGCATTCGGCACCGACGCCAGTTTTTACCGATTGATCCCACAACTGGTGATCCGTGTGGAGTCGGAAGACGAGGTGGTAGCACTCCTGCAACTGGCCCAGCGCGAGCGCGTGCCGGTGACCTTCCGCGCGGCCGGCACCAGCTTGTCCGGGCAGGCGATAAGCGATTCGGTACTGATCGTGCTGGGGGACAATTGGAACGGCCGCGAGATTCGCGGGCAAGGCACTCAGATTCGCCTGCAACCCGGCGTGATCGGCGCCCAGGCCAACGCCTGGCTGGCGCCGTTCGGGCGCAAGATCGGCCCCGACCCGGCGTCGATCAATGCCTGCAAGATCGGCGGAATCGTCGCCAACAATGCCAGCGGCATGTGCTGCGGCACCGCACAAAATACCTATCACACCTTGGCCGGGATTCGTCTCGTGCTGGCCGACGGCAGCTGCCTGGACACCGAAGATGCGGCCAGCGTCAGGGCTTTTCGTGAGCATCACAGTGCGCTGCTTGAACGCTTGGCGACACTAGGTCTCGAGACCCGCGCAAATGTCGAACTCGCCGCAAAAATTCGCCACAAATACCGTCTGAAAAACACCACTGGGCTGTCACTCAATGCCTTGGTGGACTTCGATGAACCCCTGGATATCCTCAGCCATCTGCTGGTCGGTTCCGAGGGCACGCTGGGCTTTATCAGCGCAGTGACCTACGACACCGTGATCGATCATCCGAACAAAGCGTCGGCCTTGATTGTGTTCCCGGATGTCGAGACGTGCTGCAACGCGGTAACCGTGCTGAAAACCCAGCCGGTCTCAGCCGTAGAGTTGCTGGATCGACGCAGCATGCGCTCGGTGCAGAACAAACCGGGCATGCCCGCCTTCGTACAGCACCTGTCGGAAAATGCCTGTGCGCTGCTCATCGAGTCCCGCGCGGCATCGCCCTCTTTACTGCACGAGCAACTGGCGCTGATCATGGCCTCCCTGGCCGCTTTCCCCGTAGAGAAACAAGTCGACTTCACTGAAGACCCTGTAGAAAACGCCCGCCTGTGGGCAATCCGCAAGGACACCTTTCCCGCCGTCGGCGCTGTGCGCAAAACCGGTACTACGGTGATCATCGAAGACGTGACGTTTCCTGTCGAACAACTGGCCACTGGCGTGAACCGCCTGATCGAACTGTTCGACAAACACCACTACGACGAAGCCATCCTTTTCGGACACGCCCTGGAAGGCAATCTGCACTTTGTATTCACCCAAGGCTTCAACAGCGCGGAAGAAGTCACACGCTATCAAGCGTTCATGGATGACGTCGCGCAACTGGTGGCCGTGGAGTTCGGCGGCTCACTGAAAGCCGAGCACGGTACCGGCCGCAATATGGCGCCATTCGTCGAGTTGGAATGGGGCAGCGATGCCTACCAGCTGATGTGGCAGCTCAAGCGTCTGCTCGACCCCAACGGCATTCTCAACCCGGACGTGGTGCTCAGCAACGACCCGCAGATCCACCTCAAGCATCTCAAGCCACTGCCTGCGGCCGACGAGCTTGTGGATAAATGCATCGAGTGTGGCTTTTGCGAGCCGGTGTGCCCTTCTAAAGGCCTGACGTTGAGCCCGCGCCAGCGCATCGTGATCTGGCGCGACATACAGGCGAAAAAACGCACCGGCGTCGACACCACCGAACTGGAAGCCGCCTATCACTATCAAGGCATCGACACCTGCGCCGCTACCGGGTTATGTGCCCAGCGCTGCCCCGTGGGAATCAATACCGGCGAGCTGGTGAAAAAGCTGCGCAGCCGTGACGCCGACCGTACGAAAACCGCCGAATGGCTCGCCACCCATTTCGCCACGGCATTGCAAGGTGCGCGCTTTACCCTACATGTGGCCAATGGTGCACGCATGCTGCTCGGTGCACCTCGCCTGGCGAAGCTGTCTGCCTGCGTGACCAAGCTGTCCAAGGGGCAAATTCCGCAGTGGAGCAACGCCATACCACAGCCGGAAAAGGCTATTCGGTTCAGCCCAACTGTGACGGATGAGCGGCCTCGGGTGGTCTACCTGGCCGCCTGCGTCTCACGTGCAATGGGCCCGGCGGCCGGTGATAAAGAGCAAATGTCGCTGTACGACAAAACCCGTGGACTGCTGGAAAAAGCTGGTTACCAGGTCGTCTTTCCCGACAATCAGGACAGCCTGTGCTGTGGCCAGCCCTTCGCCTCCAAAGGCTACGCCGAACAAGCAGAGCACAAGCGCCAGGAGTTGATCGGCGCCCTGCTCCACGCCAGCCGTGGTGGCCTTGACCCGATCTATTGCGACACCAGCCCATGCACCCTGCGCCTGGTGCAGGACCTGGGCGAAACCCGCCTGGACTTATACGACCCCGTGCGATTTATCCGCACGCACTTGATGGACCGCCTGGATTTCCTGCCTCAGGAAGCACCGATCGCCGTACACGTGACCTGCAGCACCCAACACCTGGGAGAAAGCCAGGCGCTGATCGACCTTGCCCGCCGCTGCGCCAAAACGGTGGTGATCCCGGAAGGCATCCACTGCTGCGGGTTTGCCGGCGACAAGGGCTTTACCACGCCAGAACTCAATGCCCACTCACTGCGATCCCTCAAGGAAGCCGTGCAATATTGCAGTGAAGGCATCTCCACCAGCCGAACCTGCGAAATCGGCTTGAGCCAGCATGGGGGCATTGATTATCACGGGCTGGTGTACCTCGTAGACCGCGTCACCCAGGCCCGCGCCCACTAATCCTGAAAAAAAACAGAACCCCTGCGCGCCAATGCAGTCACTTGAATAGGCCTCAACGAACGAGGCCAATCAGTGATGTCGCTGGCAGCCCTTCAACGCCAGCAGCGTCGAGCCCTTTGCGCAAGGAGATACCCTATGAAGCGTTCCGCTCTTGCTGGCTTGTTCATTACCGCTGCGATGCTGGCGTCCCCGGTCTTCGCGGCCGGCAGTGACAAAGACTTGTGCCAGATCAACCTGGATAAACTCAACAACGCCAAAGCGACGCTCGCCACCGACACCACCGGCAAAAGTGGCGAAATCGACACGATCGTCTCCCAGGCCATGGCATTTCACGCGTCTGGCGATGATAAGCAGTGCATCGAAGTCACCAACAAAGCCCTGCAAGACCTGCAAAACAGCAACAAAGGCGGCAAGTAAGCAATAGGGCCAACCTTCGGGTTGGCCTTCGGTGACCGTTTGGCGTACACTGCACAGGCTTGTCACTCACTAAGAAACAACGAGTTACAAGCACGGGGCCGTTTAGGATTCGACGCCGGTCGCGAAACTTTAGGTGCATGCCGAGTTGGTAACAGAACTCGTAAATCCACTGTTGCAACTACTTATAGTTGCCAATGACGAAAACTACGGCCAGGAATTCGCTATCGCTGCGTAAGCAGCCTTAGACCTGAGCTTCTGGTACCTTCGGGTCCAGCAATCACCAGGGGATGTCTGTAAACCCAAAGTGATTGTCATATAGAACAGAATCGCCGTGCAGTACGTTGTGGACGAAGCGGCTAAAACTTACACAACTCGCCCAAAGCACCCTGCCCTTCGGGTCGCTGAGGGTTAACTTAATAGAAACGGCTACGCATGTAGTACCGACAGCGGAGTACTGGCGGACGGGGGTTCAAATCCCCCCGGCTCCACCACTTCATCATCTAAAGACGTCCACGGACGTCTTTTTTTGTGCCTTGAATTCAGTAAATACGGGGGCTCCAGGGCTTCCGGGGACTTTTGAGGATTTCTGAGTTCCAGGCGCTTTGGTATCCCAGGTGGTATCCCAGGCTTCCAAGTGCTACTTTCAGGATACCAAAACGGTGCTGGAGGTAGCCCCTATGCCTACTAACGCAACCCGCCTCTCCGATCGCCAGCTCAAGGCAGTCAAGGCAACTGGTAAAGACTTCGTCCTCAGCGACGGCGACGGCCTGCAGCTTCGAGTACGCGCCAGCGGCTCGATGATGTGGAATTTCAATTATCGCGAGCCGTTGACCAGAAGCCGTCTTAATATGGCGCTCGGTCCATACCCCGACCTCTCATTAGCGAATGCTCGGAAGAAAGCAGTCGAGGCGCGAGAGCTACTTGCTCAAGGCATTGATCCCAAAGCCCAGCGCGATGAGCAAAGGCAAGCCAGGCTGGCTGAGACCGAACACACCTTCGAGAAGATAGCCACCGCCTGGTTCGAACTGAAGAAAGACTCAGTGACGCCAGCCTATGCCGAGGACATTTGGCGTTCACTCACGCTGCATGTTTTTCCGAGCATGAAATCGACGCCGCTTTCTGAAGTCAGTGCTCCTATGGTGATCAAGCTCCTTCGCCCGATTGAGGCCAAAGGCAGCCTCGAAACAGTGAAGCGGCTGAGCCAACGACTCAACGAGATCATGACCTACGGGGTCAATTCAGGACTGATCTTTGCGAACCCCCTCAGTGGCATTCGGGCGGTGTTCAAGAAACCCAGGAAAGAGAACATGGCCGCGCTACGACCTGACGAGCTTCCGGAGCTCATGATGGAAATCGCGAATGCCAGCATCAAGCGAGTCACGCGCTGTCTGATCGAATGGCAGTTGCACACCATGACCCGCCCTGTCGAGGCAGCCACCACTCGGTGGGCAGACATCGATTTCGACAAACGCATTTGGACCATCCCACCGGAGCGCATGAAAAAGCGTCGCCCGCATACCATCCCGCTGACTGAACAGGCACTCGCGTTACTGGAGACACTCAAGACCCACAGCGGCCACAGAGAATACGTGTTCCCGGCAGATAGAAACCCGCGTACCCACGCTAATAGCCAGACCGCCAACATGGCGTTGAAACGCATGGGCTTTCAGGACCGCTTGGTCAGCCACGGCATGCGCTCCATGGCCAGCACAATTTTGAACGAGCATGGGTGGGATCCGGAGCTAATCGAAGTCGCACTGGCGCATGTAGATAAAGACGAAGTTCGTAGCGCTTACAATCGGGCTGATTACATCGAACGGCGGCGTCCGATGATGGCCTGGTGGAGTGAGCACATCCAGAAATCGGCCACCGGTAGCCTGTCGGCATCTGCCATCAATCTAACCAAGAACCGCAACGTGGTGCCGATACGCTAAGCGTCCAAAGATTGGCGACACCGGCGACAATCCGTGCAGTCCGTGTCGTGCATCATGGCGACAAAATGTCGACCGTCGCTAAGTCTCTCGCATGCCTGCGCTTCTTCGGCCAAGCCCCTGAGTATGGGAAGGCTCCGCATTCCCATACTCAGGGGCTCACGCTTAAAGGTCTATCAAATAACTACGACTTGCGCCTTTCTGCGGCGGATCAGCCCTGCTGTTAATTCGTAGTAGTAGACGGTCGCTGGTGCTGAACAACGCAGATAGTGACCCAAAAACCATCTCACATGCTTTTCCCGCCAGCCCCATGGAGTGGCACACCCCCAGTGCTCACGAATCACCTCGTGCATCCTTTCTGCTTGCCTGATGTGTCGCTGCCGCGTGACATGCGCACCTTTGAGCACCGGACTCAGAAACAACGTCATATCAAACTCGGACGTCATCGAAGGCCTCCGATGTAGGCACTCACCACATCGATGCGGTTATGTCCCAACTCGTGGCTGATTTGCTGTCGCGCACGCTGATCGAGCTGGCGATCTTCTCGATGCCTACCACCGCCATTGATGGGTGCAGGGAAGTCAGTCAGTTGCTCATAGCGCTCACAAGCGTAAGCCGCCCGCAGCTCATGAAAGCCTTTTAATCCATGCTGATGCAGAAGGTCCCGCGCCGGTCGCACGACTGTCTGAATGAAGTCTTTGTAGCTTTCGTCGGGCGCCAACAAATTCCGACTGCCACTGGGTGAGACCTCACTGGCTCTGTCCAGCGCCTCTCGGACTTGATCCGTGACCGTAATCCAACGCGGTGCAGATGCGCCTGATCGACCGCCTTTGGTGCCATCCTGGATGTTGATCTTGCCCAGTCGTTGAGCCTCTCGCTGCAGCCGTGGCAGGTCCGCCAAAATCGCTTCACGCAGGCGCATGCCGGTTTCCCGGGCGAGAAGCACAATGGCACTCACCCTCGATTGCTGTCGCTCTGACAGCGTTTGCGCAATCAGCCTGACCTGCACACGGTCTTGGCCTTGCGGGGCACCACTACGCACGCTTGAGCGCTGCACGCCAAGCGCCTTGCTCGGACTGGGGATTTTGACGTACTGATCACCGCGCAGCGCGGCCATGGTTCGGTTCACACTGGACAGGCGGTTCTGCGCGGTGGCAATGCCGACGTTGCCCTGATCAACCTGCTCCCTCACATAAGTGGCGTACCGCATGAGGATGTCACGGTCGATCTGCCGCGCGTCATTGAGCCTCGGACCTTCCTCGGATCGACACCAATTCACGAAGGCCTGCCAGCGATCGCTATGGGCTTTGACGGTAGCGAAATGGCCGTCGCCAAACAGATCCTTTAGTGCTTGCGGTCCGGCATAGCGGAGCTGGCGACCGAAGCCGAAATTACGCCCAGCTCGCCTACCGACCCGAGCCATTTTTCTGCTCCTGATCGACTGCCGCGAGATCATGCAAGAGGGCTTGCCAGTGCGCACTCACGATGGCGAGCTGGGCCCAATCAGTCGGGCGAAAACACAGCGTGTTGTCGGTGACGTAGAGATGTGCGCCCTCCTCTTTCAAGCATTGGATGATGGCTGTCGTCGAGGTGATAGCTTTACGGGTGGTGGCGACATCGGCGACAGCGGCGACAACCCTTGTCCTGCTTGGCTTTGAGCGTGGCGACAAAGTGGCGACAGTCGCGGCGACAAACCGCGCTTTCGGCTCCTTTTGGCGCTGAGCCAGATGGTTGCGCAGCGCTTCATCAAGATTAAACATGGCGCACCTCGAAGGTATGCCCGTCGGTGATCAGCCACTGATGATCAATTAACTCGACCAGCAGCTTGGCGGCATAGCGACTGCTCTTACGGGCAAAGCGGGGACCGTTGCGATTCAGCTCTCGAATACTGAAGCGTTTCCAATTCTTGACCTGCAGCCAGCGCAGCAGCCGGTCCGCCTCTTCTTTTACCCGGCACACCGGTTCCTGTTCGGTCAGGCGCTGGATCTCGGTGAGGTAGTAGCCCACCAAGGTGGAGGCCCGTTGGATATGGTCGACGTCCACGACACTGCTCTCCTCCACCACTGCCAGGATGCCGGCGACGCGCAGCAGGTTGTCGGCGGCCTTCGATCCGCTGGGCCGCACGCTGGCCAGCTCGCCAAACTCACCCAGCTGAGCTTCGATGGCATCATGCAAATCAATCCACCAACGACGAGCCAGTGGACTGAGGCTCAGCGGTGACAGCCGCAAGGCACCGTCAGAGGTAAGTGACCAGGGCTGATGAAACAGCGCCGAAAGGCGGTGGTGATAGCGCTTTAGGGCGGCATCTTTGGACAAGTCGACAGCCTGATAACTACGTTGTCCAGCCAGGCTGGTGGGCCAGGTCATCAGGCAGCGGCCGAGGATGCCTTGCCCTTGCAGTAACGGGTCACTGAGTAACTGCATGGCCAAATACGGTTGCAGCATCAAGTGCAGGCTCAGGCGTCGGTCGTAGGCTCGCAGGCTTTCGCCGGCCATGGAGCGAGCACGATCAATCGGGCTCCCGTCCCAGAGTAACGACAAGGTCGTGACCGCTTTCAAACGGTTATCCCGACTCATGGTGCTGCTGCCGAGGAATTGTCCCCCTTCATCGCAGAACAACCCCATGCTCGGCAGGTCATGGCAGAGCCCTTTGATCAGCGCTTCAATAGTTGGGTCCGTGGTAATCAGCCTGGGTGCAGAGGGCTCCGCTTCGAGCGGTACACCGTTCGCGGAGTCGGGATCGGCAGGGTTGATACGCTGCACCTGGCGCTGTGCGGCGCGGTACCGGGCAAGCTGTTCGCGGTAGCGCTGCCACTGCTCACGCTCCCATTGTCGTGCAGGCAGCAAGGCACATCGGTCTGCCGCGGTCTTGCGATCACCGGATGCGGCCACCGTGATCAGGTACAGCGACAGGGGATAATTTCTCCCGTCGAGCTGTAAGCCCGCATGACCTTGAGTGGCCAGCGCCGAGGCAGCCAGCGCTGATTGCGCAGCCAGTGCCTGGGGCACACCGATGACCTCGGCCATGCGCTCAACCGCAGGCCCAAGAATCCCACCCAGTGCCTGGACCGGATAAGGCTCGGCCACGGGGCTCGACTCAATCAGCGGTCGAGGCGGTCGTGGTATTTCAAGCTTCGGATCTAACTGCTGCATGGGCCCTCTCCTCGGTAATTGCTGGTTGTCCTCACGTAGTCCCGCCACGGCTGTTGAGTGTTATCAGGGATCAAGGCCCCTGCGGCCTGTGAGGTGTTCACTAACGCGGAACGCACGGCTCCTTACGACCGGGAGCGAGGGCATGAACCCATGAATCTGGCCTCCTTAGACGCATCCGAAGATGCGGGCGGGTGGAGGCTGTGCCGACTGACGAGTTCGGCACCTAGAGATCCTGAGCGGGAGAAGGCAACAACATCGACACCTGAGGCATGCCTGACTGTCAGTCAGGTGCAGCCTTTCCATAGGTTGCGGCACCGGCGCCTGTGTCGTTGCGGATGGCGACGAATCGGCTTTGTCAGGCCGATTGTCACGAGGAGAGTCGCGGCAATGCCTTGTACGACGTGGCTTGCAGCAGTGGTACGAGCGCCCGTCTCTTTCCAGGAGAAAGAGACGGGCGCGGTCTGGCGCAGCGAAGTGTGCCGAAAGGTGAGGTTGCTGCAGCGCAGCGAGGTAGGTCCATCGTCTGCCGCATTGGGCAGATAAGTCGAGTAGGCATCCATCACTCTCGGGGAGTGACCGTGCGAGCCGCCGGATGCTAATCGCACTTCGGGAGAACCACCACGAAGTGGCGTAGCCTTGAAGGTTCTGGCTACCTGGGCAGGTGCTGTCAACGACAGCGATCCGTGCGCCAATTTTTATACCCACTCGAAAAGGCGGTCAAGCACTCCGGGGAAAATGGGCAAGAAGTGGCGACTGTCGCCACCTTTGTCGCCATGCTCCAGGCCCCGCTCTGCATAGGTTGTCGCCGCTGTCGCCAGTGTCGCCACTTCTCTGGCCATGGCCCCATAACAAGATCCGATCTGACGCTGGAACAGCACACGCTCGATAGACATCAAGTGCAATTACTGACGGGCAAAGGAAGCGTAGCGATAATCAGATATGAAATTAGAGGGTGGAACGTCGTGGACTCGAGGCAAGCGAGTGAACCCTCCGATCGGCACGATCAAAGATCGCTTGATCGGAGGGTTTGGCGGAAAAGCAAAGCCTCAAGTGTCAAAGGCAGCCTCAGGTAACATGGTCAGCGTCTGCTGTATTCGGCTGGCATTCGTCTTGGCCGTATATCCTGCGGGCGGTGGCAATGAATATTAATACCGCCGGTAGCCCATGCTCAGTATTTCACCCCCCATTTTCGCTGACTTATGCGCCAGTCATAGGCTTAGCGCAGCGGATAGATAGACCCACCCCTTTTCTTTTTCTTACGCTTGAACAGGTTCAAGATTTTTCGAATGATGCTCATGCTTTTGCTCTCGATAGAGGCCGAGTTCGGCGCTGATAAGTTTCGCAAGTTGTTCGTTGCCCAGATCATTGAAATGGACACGGTCTACAAACAGGGTTTCATTGAATACAGGTGATCGTTTGAGCATGGCATTCATGTCCAGGCAACGGATGTCGCCGGCTTTCGCTTGGATATGCCTGAAAAACGGCGCGTGCACTTCCTTGCCCAATACACCGCTGAACAGCCGGTAGAAGTTGTTCGGGCAACTGTCGATGGCATGGAAGACTGCCTCTTCAGCAGGCGTTAGCTGGTCCCGGCACCAATGGGACAAAGGCTGAAGGACAAAGCTCAGGGTGGCATTACTGCCGGACAGCAGCAGCTTCCACTGCTTCAACGCCCCCGTGATGGATTCGGCAGCGCGCTCAAGGCGGGCATCCAGTGAGATTCCGTCGTCGGTGATTACTTCATCTGCCGGATTCTGGTAGAACAATGCCCTCTTGCAGCGCTGTAGCCAGGATTCACCACCCTTGGACCCGAACGAATTCTTCTTGCGTTGCATGTCCTCGTTGAACTTATTCATGTAATGCTGGAATTCGAAGGAATAGTAGTAACGCCCATGCTCACTAGCGAATTCGTCCGGGATACCTTCCAGTGCTAAGGTGTTGATACCACTGAACACCACTACATGGCCGATTTCCCCCAAGCGTTTTTGATGCATCAGGAACATCAATAATTCCTGGGTAGAGTTGTAGCCGCGCCCGGCAAAATTCAGCCACAACTCGCCGGTCAATTCGCTGAGCCTGGAGGCCACGGTGGATGCATCGCGTGTGGCGCCAACACCCAAAGCAGTCGAGCCGCCTACCAGCAAGTTGACCTTGCCATTCGCTGGAAGCTCTGTGACTGAGAAACGCTGGCCTTCGAACTCGCTGTAGCGAAATCCGAACGCGTCAGTATTGATCGTCGGCGATCGAAAGTTCTTCTCATGGAAGTACATGGTGTAGGGCACCCAGCGCGCCCCAATGTGCATGAAACTGTCGTAGTCGCGGATTTGCGGGGTCCACTTATAGACCTCCTGCACGGCCTGGTGGTGATCCAGTACGGGTTTCTCAGTCGAGGGCATAGTGCGTTCTCCAGTCGGTATCTTCATTCCATTGAGGCTGTTCGGGCTTGGTCAGCAGAAACTGGCCGATCACGAGGCAGTCCATTTCCGTGCGCATAAAACAGCGGTAGGCGTCTTCCGGACTCTCAACGATGGGCTCGCCTCGGACGTTGAACGAGGTGTTGATGAGTACCGGGCAACCCGTCCGCCTGGCAAATGAGGTGAGCAGCTGACGAAACAAAGGATTGTGCTTCCCATCAACCGTCTGCACCCTGGCGGAGAAATCCACATGAGTGACCGCCGGTATCTGCGAGCGCTTGAGTTTGAGCTTCTCGATACCCACGTAACCCACTTCGTCAACGGTCGGCTCACGCTTGTCGGGCTGTACCGGGGCGACGATCAACATGTAAGGCGACGGCTGATCCAGATCGAACCAATGATGTGCCTCCTCAGCTAACACCACCGGTGCGAAGGGGCGAAACGACTCGCGGTTCTTTATCTTGAGGTTCATCACGCTTTGCATGTGTTCGGAGCGGGGGTTACCCAGGATCGACCGCGCGCCGAGAGACCGAGGGCCAAACTCCATGCGCCCCTGAAACCATCCGATCACTTTGTCATCGGCAAGCTGGGACGCTGTCGCCTCAATCAATGCCGAAGGGTCGAGCTTTTGATAGTTGGCTTTCAGCTGACGCAGATTCTGTTCGATGTGGGCATTGCTGTAGTCATTGCCTAGGTAAGCGCCTTGCATGCTGTCTTCGACACCATCTGCTTCGCGATGCAGGCCAGAATTTTCGTAATGGCATTGCAAGGCGGCGCCCAATGAACCACCGGAATCCCCTGAGGCTGGCTGGATGAAAAGGCTTTTGAATAGTCCGGAGCGCGCCAGTTTGCCATTGGCCACACAGTTCAGAGCTACACCGCCTGAGAGGCATAGGTGCTCTGCTTGAGTCATTGCCTTGACCTTGCGGGCCAGACCCAGCATGACCTGCTCGGTGACCACCTGAATTGAGGCGGCCAAGTCCATTTCCCGCTGAGTGATGCGGGCCTCAGGTTCGCGAGGCGGGCCGGCGAACAAGGCCTCAAAGGCGTCGCTGATCATCCGCTCGCCGATCTCGTAATCGAAGTACTGACGGTTCAGGGTAAAACTGCCGTCGTCTTCAATCTGGATAAGGTGCTCAAGGATGGTATCGACGTACTTCGGTTCGCCGTAAGGCGCTAATCCCATGAGTTTGTATTCACCGGAGTCGACTTTGAATCCGCAGTAATACGTAAACGCCGAATACAACAGGCCAAGGGAATGGGGAAAGCGAATCTCGAACACCGGTTTAAGCTGGTTACCAGTGCCATGCCAAGCCGTAGTGGTCGACCACTCCCCTACACCGTCGACGCACAACACGGCGGCGTCTTGGAACGGTGACGGGTAGAACGCCGAAGCTGCATGACTCAAATGATGTTGGCACAGGTATAACGGCGGCATCACAACGCCGGGGAAAAGTGCCTCCAGCTCGCTGGCGAGAATGCCGCTGACATTCTTTCGCGCGAGAAACTTGGTGTAGTTTTTAGCGAACGCCAGCGCACCTCGTGGAAAATTATTTTTATAGGTTTGGCAGATCCGCTCAAACTTGATGGCCGGGTCTTCGTAATAGGCTAGCCAACTGACATCAGTCAGGCTGATACCCGCCTGATCAAGGCAAGCGAGCAAGGCTTTGGCCGGAAAGCGCTTGTCCTGTTTGATCCTCGAGAAACGTTCCTCCTGCAAAGCACAGACGATTTGTCCATCCTTGAGCAGGGTCACCGCGCTGTCATGGTAGAAGGCTGAAATTCCAATGATGTAGGTCATGCTATCCCCTGTACGAAGGCGAATAGCGCAATGGCGAAAAACAGCACAGGAGGCAGATAGTCAAACCAGGTAGCGCGCTGGATGGTGGCCCTCAAAGAGTGAGCGGTGAGCCCGACTGTCATGTTCACAAGGATCCCACCAATATTGAAAATGAGTCCGTAGAGCAAAAAATGCAGCCAGGCGGGACTTGCGTCGGAAGGCACGAATTGCGGCAGCAGGCTAATAAAAAACAGGCCGATCTTGGGATTCGACAAGTTGATAAGCATGCCTTTGCTGAAGGCGTAGTTGGCAGGGGCAGGCGGATTTTCGCTAACCACAGCGGCATCGGCAGCAGCTCGACGAGGCCAGGAAATATAAGCCAGATACAATAAATAAATAGCCCCCGCGATCTGCACGGCGCGATACAGCAGCGGCACTTCCTTGAAGATCAGCACCAGGCCGAACGCTGCCAGCAATACGTAGAAAAACACCCCGAACTCAACGCCCGCCGCAGCCCGCAGGCCAGTTCGCACACCGTGCTTCAAAGACTGGTTCATCACATAAAGCATTGCCGGTCCAGGGGAGAGGTTGATGACCAGTACTGCCAATATGAAAGATAAAAATCCGTAGTTCATAATGCATCCTGCCGTTGAGTGATTTTGTTGAAACTGCGTTGTGCAAAGGCTCGCAGAGTGGATAGCAATGACTCAGCGGGAGGGCTTAACGCTCGATATCCGACCCAGACGCGCTGCCAATGGTGGGAGAGTTCTTTGTGCCCGCCGCTCTGCGCCACATCATCCAGGTGCTGTTTGATGGCCTCTATCGCCCAAGCCGTATGACCGCTGACCACGTTGTCGATGGTGTTGTGCAGGTCGGTAAACATTGAGCTAAAACCGTAGTGCCGCAACACATCGGCTGAGCGGCGATACTCGCCCCCCACGCCCGACAGCTCCATTGCGAGATTCAGTCCCAGTGTTTCCGGTTGGAAACTTTTCGGAAACAGTGAGATGGCCATCCAGAAAACGGGAACCTGTAAGCACTCACTGTCGAAATGTGGGGATGAAGCAAAAGACTGCGCGGTGAAGTCCCCCAACTCAACGCCCATGCTGGCCAGCAAATCTTGATAAATATTGCCGTGATGGATTGTGGTGTCGCCTTGCCCGAGCTCATCAAGCAGGGTCCGATACAGCAGCGCACCGATGGGACTAGTGGCGCTGGTGACGATATTTCGCAGCCAAGCCCCGTCGATTAAGGTCAGTGGCGCAAGTTTGATTGCGTCGGCAATGATCTCCTTACGTGTTTCTTCCGGAGCGTCCGTCAACGGCCGATAGCTTTCAACTTGCCGTTTATGCTGTGCAGCCAGCCACAGACCTAATTGATGATGACTGTATGGGCTGAACGGCAGTCCTTCTTTCTGCACTGTCTGGCGATGCCGGGCCAGCCAGCGCTCTGCAAAGTGCCTGGCCATCGGCAGTGCATCCGGTGCTTTATCAATATGAAGGAACAGGGGATAAAGCTTTTGTAGAGGGTATCTAGAGTATTTCGCCAGCGCTTTCTGCCTGGCCTCTGCGAACGCTGTATCACATGGCACAGCAGGGTATTCAATATGTGAAGTGGTAGGCGGCAGAGCGGCATCAGGCCCCTTTTTTTCGGTATTAAGCGTTGCAATCCAAGTATCAACGACGTGGATGTCCCTCGTGGAAAAGACACCGAACATTCTGCCTTTCGGATTGCTGATGAGATTCATCAAAGCGCTTTTTCCTGGCTGGCCAGCCTTGACGTAGCGAGAGTTCGCTAGCGCCTGAATCGTTGCATGTGCATTGAACGTTTGCGGATTCAGCCAATGGTCAATGGGTTGATCCGCCAGCGTCCCACGCTTGTGATAACCGCAGCCATGAGGGCCTAGTTTCTCAACCAAGGCGACCATGTCTTGCGCATTGCTGAAACGCACATCATCCATTAGTTCGCGGGACAGACGGCTTTCATTTTTGTGAATAAAACCCATTGCGCAAGCATGACCTGTGGCTATTTGCGCATGAGATTTCGGGTCGACCTCAGCCAAGTAATGGTCAATGGCCGCCAGAGCCAGCGGACGATAGCTACCACCTGAGGCTTGTCCGAAGAGTGGATTTCCGGCCTCCTCATAAAGGGCATTGAGTTGATCGAGATAGCTACATAACGCAAGGTTGACGCCCAAGGTTTCTGGGAATCGTGTTGCTGGAAACAATGCCAAGCCAAGCAAAAAAACCGGGAGCTCGAAAGCAGCGTCCTGAATGCTCGGGTGTTGGCTGAAGCTGTTTGCGAACACTTCACCCAAATTCACCCCAGCCTGCCGTGCAATTTGGTCGAATTGATAGCTCTGGCTAAGTGTAGGGTGCCCGCCCCCCACGATTTTTGCGTGGGTCTGAAGCAATAACCCAGCGTCCTTACGCCACGCGTACGGGATAGAAGTTACTCCGGAGAGCCAGCCGCCAAGAGTTTTAAACAGTGGCGCATGCTGATAATAAAAATGCTGCCGCTGTTGCGCACTTCTCAGTCGATTAAGAACGTCTTGCCGAATTCTCTCGCCAATTGTTTCGGCCTCACTCTCTCCCACGAGAATAAGTTCGGCGAAATTTGAGACATCGGCAGTACCACGGTAACTGTCCAAACAATGATTAACGTTGTTCCAGACCAACTCGACCAGCCCATGACATTCCTCCTGATTGATCAGCCTGAAAAACCACTGGCGAGAGCCCTGCTGAAACTTTGCGAGTTCTATCGGAGGGACTCCGAGAAAGCTCGGTGCGTCGTCATCAGGCAAAAGGGGGGAAATACCAACCATCACTCGATCCTTGTCTGGTAAGGCTTTACCTGCTCGCGGAATTAGTCACGTGCTAGCCCACAGCAGGCTGAAGCAGTAACTCGCGGACGTTGTAGATCAGTCCCAACAGCGCCACCAGCAACAAGGCGACTCCCGAACACTTGGAAATTAGCTGTTTGTTGGTGTCGTTGAGCAGCTTTCTGGTAATGAAAATGTAGGTCCCCAGAATGAGCAGGTCGATCACAACCCACAGCAACGACAGCAGCAGCAGGCTGTGCCTCGATGATGAGGTGACCTGAATGAATTGGGGAAAGAAGGATATGAAGAAGATAATGTCCTTCGGATTTGAAATACCCACGATGAAACCGCGCCATAGTCCGCCGTGAGCTGCATTTTCCACAGGCGTTTCTGTACCAGCAGATGCGGGCAAGCTCTTGAGCGTATCGAGTGCTAAATAACCAATAAACAGGCAGCCCATCAGACTGAGAATGTTCAACAATATGATGTTAATTGCGGCGCTGGTAAGAATAATGTATGACGCCAATGCAATCAGCACCAGGGAAGCCCAGTTCGTCCCAATTGCCGTCGAGAGCGCCTTCCTCGGCCCAGCGACGCTGGCTGTAGCGACTACTAAGGCGACGACGGGGCCCGGCGTCGCTATCAGTAGCATAACGGTCAAAATATAAGTTGCAGTTAATGCAGTATTCAAAGCTTTTTCGCCCCTTTGGTTGGTTACTTTAGACTCATCCGAAAAGGACACCGCTCATGACTCAGCGACCCTGGTTCTTCGAGTTGATACTGTTTTATTTCAAGACTGCCACGCTCACCAAAAACGCCAAGTGTCTGAGACTTGATGCCTTCGTTGTAAGCTTCGGATCTTGAGCGAATACGAGCGCGAATACGTTGACCACTCACCGAGTTTCCGGCAGCTACGTGGTCAAAATTTTCCCGAGGGTTGATCACGAAAACAATATGCGAACCTAAGTTCCTGCTTTTCATCAACCTATGTTTAGGGAAACTCATATTTATAAACAGGGGCATACCCAGGAAGGAAAACGACCAATGTTCGCTATGAAGGTCGGCTGGAATCGCTTCTGGCCAAGGCCCGGGATCGTGGTCATGCAGTTGCTGTAAAAGACTCCAGGCATAGAGTTGCTCAAGCTCAAGCGAGCCAAAATCATTTCTCTCAAACAGCACAATTAGGGGCTTACCTGTCCTATATTTTAAAGACCAAGACTCTGCTTTTTTTACATATGAAGTTAGACCGGCAATAAAATCCGCAGCCTCGCTTTCTTTACTTACAAAAAGCAGTTCAGCGCTCGAAGAATTCACCGCTTTTTTTCCGAACAAGCAGGGGAAGTCGTCTTGGCTGACGATGGACTCAAATGCGTTTAAGGCCATCATCATCCATGCCATCTTTAAAGACTCACATGCCTCTACATATTCAAGCAAATCCAGCTTGTTAAAGCATCGTCCATGTATAGCTAACATTACATCTCCAAGAGGAACCTCTAAAAGTTATATGCATATAGCTTTTTTAGAGGCGCATTTTGAGAGAGGAGTCGACCGTTGTAAAACGAGTTAGATTATGATCTAGTATTACCTTTACTCATGGTAGAAATTGTCATGACCGAAAGGATTCCAGCACTGTATTCGCTACGTGCATTCGAAGTTGCAGCACGTTTTTGCTCCTTCAGTAAGGCTGCCAGCGAGCTATCGGTTACTCAAAGCGCCGTCAGTCATCACGTCAAAGCCCTCGAAGAGCTCTTCGGGTGCAGTCTCTTTGAACGTCACGGACCGAAAATCAGCCTCACCGACCGAGGACGTCTGTTGGCAGAAGAGCTTAAAGTAGGTTTCAAAATCATTGAAAGTGCTTGTGAGCTTTTAAAAGTAGACCGCCATCGTCTTCGCCTCAAGGCGCCCTCGACGTTAACGATTCGCTGGCTACTCCGGGCGCTTGATAAATTCAACAGAGTCGAGGGCAATTGTTCTGTCCAACTGTCAAGCGTCTGGATGGACGTTGATGAAGTGGACTTCTACTCAGAGCCATACGACTGTGCAATCCTCCTAGGAGACGGCAATTTTGGTGCGGATGTGGAGAGTTTCAAATTATTTGATGAGTGGTTGATTCCCATTTGTAGTCCTGGGTACAAGGGAGTCGGTGACTTTAAGTTGTCGTCACTCAATAAATATGAATTGCTGCACCCGTCCACTGACCGGCGAGACTGGCGGCGATGGCTGAAAAAAATGGGTTGCCTTGACACCATCAATCTTGAGCGAGGCCAGCTGTTCGATACCTTGGATCAGGGGATTGCGGCTGCCTTGCAGGGAATGGGAATATCTGTAGCCGATCTCGTGCTTGTTGTCCAAGAAGTAGAGCTCGGCCAACTGCGGCTCCCCTTCAACAGCGCGGTGGCAACGGGCGATGGCTATTACATGACTTGGCTTAAAGCCTGCCCTAAGGCAAAACAGATGACTCAATTACGAGAATACCTTTCAACTCAGGTACCCTCCCTACCGGCCACAGATATCGATTATCTACGCTAATGATAGGCCACGCTTCAATCGCTTTCGGCGATGATTGGGATCAGCCCGAACTTTGTGGGTACTTTGAAATGCCGCTAGGGCGATTGCTTGCTTCACCAAAAATTTGTGGGCGTGCCGTAGCAAGGTATTCCAATTGGTATGCCAGCCAAAAACCAAAACAGATATTAATCATAAAAATCAATATGATAAGAGCCGTGTTCAGATTACCCCGGCTCTAAAGACGTCCACGGACGTCTTTTTTTGTGCCTAGCATTCCACCACCCACAATGCTAGCGTCACCCCATGACTACCCATTGCCTCACCACAACAACCACCACCACGACCGCTTCAAGCGGAGCGTGCGAGGTGTCGTGAGCCAATAACAAACGAACACTTCAAAGGCCCGCCAGCGATGGACAGGGCCTTTTTTGTGCCCTTGTGTCGCTGGTTCACACGCAAGGAGATGCACCTATGTACGCCCTGTTGATACTCGATATCCAAGTCGGACTCATCCACGGCCCGGAAAAGCCCTGGCGCTGCGCCGAGCTGTTGGAAACGCTCAACACCCTGATGGACAAGGCCCGCAGCGCAGGGGCGCCGATTTTTCTTGCGCGTCATATCGGCCCCGCTGGCTCGCCAATCGAGCCGGGCAGCGCGCTTACGCAGGTTGCACAGGAACTGAAGTTGCTGGGTGGGGAAGTGGTGTTCGAAAAGCGTCGGCCTAACGCTTTTTCGATGACTGACCTGGCTGACAATCTGCGCTCCAGCGGCGCGACCGGCGTGGTGGTCACGGGGATGAAAACGCAATACTGCGTCGACAGCACCTGCCGTGCCGCGCGTGATCTTGGCTTCGATGCGGTACTTATCGCCGACGGTCATACCTGTTCTGATACGCCCTTGATGAAAGCCGAGGCCATCGTGGCTCATCACAACGCCACGCTCAATGGGCCGTTCTGCCAGTTGGTTCGGGCTGAGGACTGGAGCTTTTAGCAGAACCTGACGACGGGAGAGGTCAACAGGGCCGGGCTTCGGAATTTTCCCGCAAGATGCCGCGCTGTTGATGAACTAGCGCACTCCAACCAACAAGCCTAGCCTCCCCCGGTCGCTGCAAAATCAGCGACCGGGTTTAGCAGCTCGGTTAATATCAAGGCCTGCAAAGCCACCATCCGTTCGAGCGATGCTTTCAGCATCCGCTGGTTCGTATCATGGCGGCTGTGCGTGGGGCACTTTCGGGTGCGCCGGGTTCCTTGATTCCTGGTCTGCTAACCCGCGTATGGTCGCCACCCTTTTCGTTTAGCAGCGATGTCTGGCGACTCCATCAATCAAGGAGTTTCAGCCATGAAAAAAATCACCCCCAATCCCCCAACCACCCTCTTCACCCTCGCCGAAAATATCCACCCCGAAACCCTGCTAATCCAAGCCAGCGAAACCCTCGCCTGTCTCAACGCGATGACCACCGACCTGGCTTTCGAGCTTGAAGGCGCGCACCGCCACAAGTTGCTCGCCGCTCAGCAATTGATCGTTCTGGGTGAGCTACTGGTCGAACGAGTCTTGAACACCCAGCCATTCACTACCCATCCGCCACAACCCTAAAACACGAAACCGGGCGAGGCGCCTCAGCGTTTCTCGCCCGCTGGCATCCCCTCACACTTCCCATTACCCTGACGGCCTTTATCAGACAATCGGAAGTCAGATACCCGTGCTCAAGCCCTTAGCCGTCATCGCCCTCTCTGTCATGCCCTTACTCGCCACCGCTGCTGAGCTGGCCGGGGTTTGGCAAGGTACTTTGGGCAAGTCCGCGATCACCGTCTGTTTCAACGGTGCCGACGGGGAGCATGGCAGTTATTACTACCAGCGCATTCGTACCCCTATCCAATTGACTCAGGCCAAGGGCAACGCTCCCTGGGTGGAGGAAGGCAACACCGGTTTCTGGGCCCTGCAAAAACCTCAGGGCGATGCCCTTTCTGGTGCCTGGAGTAAAACCACCGGCGGCACGCCGCTGCCACTGGCTTTACGCCGCATTGCCACGGACGGCTGCGGCAGCGATGCCTATAACGCGCCCCTGGAAGCCGCGCCGCTGCCGATCAAGACCGAGAAGAAGACTTTCGAAAACCATGCCTACCAACTCAAGACTCAGGGCCCCCGCGTCACGCTCAAGCTGGAGGGCGGCGGCCCGGCGGTGCAGAAGATCAATCAGCAACTCGCCGCTCTGGCCGTCAATGACGATGATCTAACCGACTACTTTCATGAACGACGTGAATACCTGGGTCGAAACGGCTCGGCCTATACCAGTGAAATCGAGGTTGAGCCTAGCTATTGGTCGTCGCAATTCATTACCGTGCGGTTCTACCGCTGGGCCGCGGGCACAGGCGCCAGGGGCATCAGTTGGGGGCTGCACTCCTGGAATCTGCAAACCGGCGAGAGTGTGGACCCATGGACTTGGTTCGGCGGCCATCAGCAGTGGTACGACGCCTATTCCGGGCACTTGAAGCTGCCGGCCGCCTTCAGCACCTGGCTGGCCAAGCAAACCAGCACCGACGAGGGCTGCCCCGCGATTACCGATTACTCCAGCTTTGACCTGAGCTTCAACACCCAGGGCCTGCGGCTCGCCACGCCGGCCAATGGTGACGGTTGCGACAACGACCTGACCTTCACCTGGGAGCAGTTGGAACCGGTGCTGACCGAACAAGGCAAAGCGGCAGTGCCCAGGTTGAAACTGCCCTGATGCGCCCGAGAAAAACCCCACAGCCATTCACCAAAGGTTAAGAATCGCGCTCGTATACTCCTTGACTACCCATGACCGGTCGCCCGATCGGTCTCATGCCCCGGTAGCCAGATTCCATGACGCGTCCCGCCCCCCTGCTGCTCTTGCTTGCTGGTCTGTTGTTCTTTTTCGCCCTTGGCAACCACGAGCTGCAGGGCTCCACCGAGGCAAGGGTGTCCGGGATTGCCATGGCGATGCACCTGGACAATGACTGGGTGGTGCCGCGCCTGTTTCAAGAGCCTTTCCTGGAAAAACCTCCCCTGAGCCTGTGGCTGGACGCCGGCGCGATTCGTTTGTTCGGCGCCAGCACCGGGGCGGTGCGCCTGGCTTCGGCGTTTGCCGGGTTGTTCAGCGTGATGCTGCTGTACGGGATGCTGCGTCGCTTCGGGCGGCCGCAGACGCTGGCGTTCAGCGCCGCGCTGATCCTGGCGACCATGGCCAGTTATTGGGGCAATGTGCGCGGTGTGGGTGAGGATTCACTGCTCAGCCTCGGCGTGACCATGGCATTGCTGGGGTTTTACCAGGCTCTGCGGCCCGAGCGCGAAGGTTCCAGTGTGTGGGCCTGGGCGTTGTTTACCGCCGGCATGGTGATCGCCACCCTGAGCAAAGGCGTGTTGGGGCTGGCGTTGCCGGGCATCGTGATCTTTGTGTACTTGGCCAGCACCAGCCTGATGGATAAACGCCTGCGCATCGGCGACTGGCTCAAGCCGGCGTTGTTCACGCTACTGGCTTTGGTGCCGCTGCTGATCTGGCTGGGGTTTCTGTTTCAACGTGGCGGGATGCAGGCGGTCGGCGAAGTGTTGTGGACCAACAGCGTTGGGCGCTTCAGCGGTTCGTTTGTCGAGGCCGGGCATTACGAGCCGTTCTACTACTACATCGCGAAGCTGCCAGAGGCTTTTCTACCCTGGAATATCCTCGTGTACCTGGGCCTGTGGCACTTTCGAAAAAGCCTGGTACACAACCGCTACCGCCTGTTTTTCAGCGTGTGGCTGGTGGCGCAGTTCACCCTGCTGACCCTGGCTTCCAGCAAGCGCACCGTTTACCTGATGGCACTGACCCCGGCCGCTGCGGTGCTCGCCGCAGAATATGCAGGAGTGCTGTTGGAGTGGCTCAAGGCACACAAGCCAGCGCTGTACCGCTACCACCGGGGCGTGATCATCAGTGCATTCAGCTTGGCAATTGCCAGCTACCTGATGGCTGCGTTCTGGTTCGCCCCCAAAGCAGACAAGCGTGAGTCTTTCGTGCCGGTGATCAGTCAGGCCAGGGCGTTTCAAACCGAAGGTAGGGATGTGGTGATGTTCCAGCCCAATGAACGCATTGCCGGGGCGAGCGTGTTCTATCTACAGGCCTACTTGCCGATCCTGCAAACCGAAGCGCAGTTACACAGCTTTCTCACGGCCAAGCCCGGCAACATTGCATTGCTGGACAACACCCGCCAACTGAGCGGGAAGGTCACGGTGATCAAAGAGATGAAGATCGGTCGCCAGCCTTACTACTTCATCGAGCAGTAAGGCCAGCGCACGGCGGGATCAGTGCTTGGTGAGCTTATCCAGATAGCCCATGGCAAAGGCCGAGACCACGAAGGTCATATGGATGATCACGTACCACATCAGGTGATCGGGATCGACGTTCTTGGCGTCCATGAAGATGCGCAGCAGGTGGATCGAGGAAATCGCCACGATGGACGCCGCCACTTTCATCTTCAGCGAGGAAGAGTCCATGGTGCCCAGCCAGTTGAGCTTTTCCTTGTTTTCATCGATATCCAGCTGCGACACGAAGTTCTCGTAGCCGGAAATCATCACCATCACCAGCAAGCCCCCCACCAGCGCCATGTCGATCAAAGACAGCAGCAGCAGGATCACTTCCGCTTCCAGCATGGAAAAAATGTTGGGAATCACGTGAATGATTTCCTGGAAGAATTTCAGCGCCAGGATCAATAAACCCAGGGACAGCCCCAGGTAGATCGGCGCCAGCAGCCAGCGTGAAGCGTACATAGTGTTTTCGATAAAGCGTTCCATGGGATCTCACACAGCTTGGCTAAAAATGGCGGCGAGTATACCAGCCGCTACAAGACACCTGTAAGCACGAGAAAACTGACCCAGGCGGCATCTGTAAGAGAATTTTTCTGCTAGTGTCGAGCCCCTAAACTCGGCTCGATGACGTCGGACAGGAAGAAACTCAGATGATGGATGTGCGATCCCCTTTGGCCAGCATCGGCCTGTGCACGGCATTGCTGCTGGCCAGCGGCTGCTCTCCCAGCGACGAGCAGAAACAGACGACGCTTGAAGAGAAAACCGCCACGTTCGAGCAGTCCCTCGACAGCATCCAAGACCCCAAACTGCGCGACGCCATCGCCGACCTCGGCGGTTCGCTGTTATTGCTGGAACGGGCGCGAGTCAAGCTGGCCACCAAGCCCATCGAAGCCGAGTACGGCGAAGACACCCTCGCCTTGCTCAAGCACTACCCAACGCCCCAGGCGCTGGTGGACACCTACATCAACGGCCTGTTCGTGCTGCGCAAGACCTCCCATTCCGATTACCTGACGGATCTGCAACCGGTCTTCCCGTTCAGTTTCAACATGCCCGACCAATTCCCCTTCCCCCATGGTCTGGAATGGCAGTCGGTCACCTTGAGCAACAACAAAGTTGTGCCCTTCCAGCCAGAATGGTCGGAAACCGACCCCGGCATTCAGTTAAGCCCCAGCAGCTCCAACCTGACCAACCCCGATGACCTGACGGTGACCTACCCCTTCATCGACGGTATCGAGACGGAAAACAAGAGCCAACCGCAGCCCGTCACGCTCAAAGGCGCGGTCGAAGTCATCGCGCCGGGCAAGGTGCTGACGTTCGATCTGTCGAAAAAGGACGTGGGCCACAAGCACACCGAAGGCACTATCACGCTCAACTTGCTGCTGCTGGAGAAGAACTACGCGGAAATCGAGCTGACCAACAGCGCGCCGCTGGCACCGCAAGTCGGCGACGAATCGCCGAACCCTCTGCTGGTGCAAGCGCGGGACAGTACAGGCCAATTCCTCACGCGCGCAGGCTCGATCAACGAGAGCGCTGCGCAAGTGGCGTTCTACGAGAAACAACTGGCTGAGATGCAAAAGCAGAAGGCCTGGTCGCAAGGGTTCGAAAAACAGCTCACGGATGAACAGAAAGCCTTCGAACTCAAACAGGGCAATCATTACGCCAAGGTGTACTTCAACGGCCTGATCGATAACCTGCAGGTCAACGTGATGGACTTCTCTACGGCATCCGTCACCCGCAAGGACCTTGAACTGCCAGTGCTGCGCTTCGACAAGAACAGCCTGGAAAAGACCGTACAAGCCTTGCCGATGCCGGTCACCGTGTACGACGACAGCGCTGCCAGCTGGCTCAAAGACGCAGCCATGACCGAAGATCAGCTGAAAAACAGCGTCAGCATCAGCCAGTCCGTTGAGGACGCCAGTGCCGCGCATGTGGTGTTCGACCACCCATTCACCTTCAACGACGACCTGGTGGGTGCCGAGCGCAACAGCAGCGTATCGCCGATTACCTTTTTTACGGCGGACGAAAAAGGCGAGCGCGGTGACCCCATCGAGCTGCCGACCGAAGCGTTCGAGCTGAACCCGACCCGTGGCACCCTCACCTACGACCTCAACCTGTTCCCGGAAAACCCGGCGTTCGTGGTGGGCTCGATCCCGCTGTTTTTGGCGACTATCGAGAAAGGCGAGTTGGACGTGACCAAGCTGCCCAAGGGCTTGTCGCTCAAGGACAACGCGCTGGTCGTCGATCAGAAAGACTTCCCCGCCGACAGCTGGCGCTTCTACGCCAAGGACGCCAGTGGCCAGTACCTCAAGGAAATTCTGGGGGTCAGCCACCGCGCCGAGGAGTACGGCACGGCGATGTTTGACGTGCATTATTTCTACGGCCGACCGACCGCACTGGAAAGCTACCAGCGCACCGACCTGAACACCGTGCAATACGGCTTTGAGGTCAAGCTGGACAAACCTGACAGCAAATGACCACCGCTACAGCGCAAGCGGTTCACGGTTGCCATTGAGCTGTCGCAGGTGGGCCTGCATGTGCAGGCACCAGATCTGCGGGTCGCCCGCCACCTCATAGCCGTGCTGGGTCAGGCTGTCCACGATGGACTCCAGAATGGTTTGCGCCGCAGAAGACCCAGGAAACGGGCCTTGGGACTTGATGGTGGACGGCTGTTCACCGGACATTCCGGCGGCAAACAATACGGTCCACATTCCGTTATCCCCCGCGAGAGGGCGAATGGAGCATTCGATACGGGTGACCAGGCCGAAGCACTGGCGGGTAAGGCAAAGGTTGCGCGGCATGGCGGCGACCCTCGGTAGATCGGTGTTCAGCCCGGCCTGGGGCGAGACTGTTTCTATCCAGCGACTCCTGTGGATATCCCTAAAGCAGAGAATAGAAGAAAACCGCTACAAACCAAGGTTGTAGAGACCAACGGTGGTGGGCGCTTATGGTTGAGTCAGTTTATTGGCAACCTCACCAAATCTGTGGCGAGCAAATCCGTGTGGTAGGTGATCCCCCTGTGATAAGCAATCCCTGTGGTGAACAGTCCCTGTGGTGAGCAGTCCCTGTGGTGAGCAGCCCTGTGGTGAGCGGGCTTGCCCGCGCTGGGCCGCGAAGCGGCCCCAAAACCTTCACCGCGATTGATTCTGGCACTCTGCGGTGACCTTATTGGGGCTGCTGCGCAGCCCAGCGCGGGGCAAGCCCGCTCACCACAAGAGCCTGCTCACCACAAGAGCCTGCTCACCGCGAGAGTCCGTTCACCACAAGAGTTCGCTCATCAGAACGCTGGCCCATCACAGAGACCCGTCAGCTCACAGGTTTCGCTTCCGCCAACGCCTGCTGCGCCAATTCCTTTTCCGCCTCCTTCAAGTCTTCCTCGCTGATCATCTCGGCAATCGCCCGCAAACGCTCGACCACCCGCGCATTCACCGTGCCTTCCGGGAATTGCCCTTCGGCGTCCGGCTCACCCGCGTCCTCGCCCACCAACAGGCTCAACGCCTCATCGGCCTGGCGCACCGCGTATATATGGAACTGCCCGGCGCGTACGGCCTGCAGCACCTTCTCATCAAGCATCAACGTGGCGACGTTGGCCTGGGGAATGATCGCCCCTTGCTCACCGGTCAAACCGCGCGCTTCGCAGAGGCGGAAGAAGCCTTCGATCTTCTCGTTGACCCCGCCCACCGCCTGCACTTCACCAAACTGGTTGATCGAGCCGGTGATGGCAAAGCATTGCTTGAGCGGGGTTTTCGACAGCGCCGAGATCAAGGTGCACGCCTCGCCGAGGGACGCACTATCGCCGTCTACATAACCGTAGGACTGCTCCAGCGCGATGCTCGCCGAAATCGCCAGCGGGAATTCCTGGGCATAACGGCTGCCCAGGTAACCGGTCAGGATCATTACGCCTTTGGAGTGAATCGGCTGGCCAAGGTTGACCTCACGCTCAATGTCGACAATGCCGCTGCCGCCCGGGTACACCGTGGCGGAAATCCGCGCCGGCACGCCGAACGCCGAGTCACCGACTTCCAGCACCGTCAGCCCGTTGCACTTGCCCACGGCCGCACCCGCGGTGTCGATCAGGATCACCCCGGCGAGCATGTCGTCGAGAATCCGTGCCGACACGCGGCCGGTGCGGGTGGCCTTGGCCTTGAGCGCGCGCTCGATATGGCCAGCGTCGGTCATCTCATCGCCCGCCAGGTGACGGATAAAGTCCGCCTCGCTGACCAGCTGGAACAAGTCACCAATACGCGCCGACAAACGGCCCTGATGCTCCGCCAGCCGTGCGCTGTACGTCGCCAGCCGCGCCACCGCGTCCGAGGTCAGCGGCGCCATGCCTTCTTCCGATGTGCGGGTTTTGAGCAACTGGGCGAACTGCTCCAGGCTCTCATCGACCATTGGAATGTCTTCGTCGAAATCCACCAGCACCCGGAACATCTCCTGGAAGTCCGGATCAGCGTCCTGCAACGCGTAATACAACTGGCGCGAGCCGATGATGATCACCTTGACCTGCAACGGGATCATCTGCGGGTTCAGGGTCACCGTCGCCAGGCGGCCCAGCTCGCCCAGGGGCGATTCCATCTTCAGCTTGCGCGATTGCAGGGAACGCTTGAGGGCGTCCCACACGAACGGCTCGCTGAGCATTTTCTCGGCTTCAAGGATCAGGAACCCGCCATTGGCACGGTGCAAGGCGCCCGGCCGCAGTTGGCGATACGTGGTGTAGAGCGCGCCCTGGTCGGTGCTGTACTCGATACGGCCGAACAGGTTGTCGTAAGTCGGGTGCGGCTCAAATACCACCGGTGCGCCACCGTTGACGGGGTGACCCACCACCAGGCTCGGGCAATATTGCTCTTCGAGCAGCTTGCGGGCCTGGGCGTCGGTCTTGGCGTCGTCGACCAATTGCTCGACCACGGTTTTGAGCAAGTACACCTGCATGGCCTGCAGGTAACCGCAGACGGCTGCGTTCTCGGCGTATTTTTCCGACAGTGGCGCCAGCAAAGGTTGCAGGGCCAGGGTGATGGTTTCTTCGTTGAACTGACGCAGTTGGTTGTTGGACTCACGCTTCCACTGCGGCAGGCTGGCCAACTCTTCGTTGAGGCGCTCTTCCAGCTCGGAAATATCCGTGTGGAAACGCTCGCGATCCACTTCCGGCAGCTGCGAAAACTCGGCCTCATCCAGCGCCTTGCCGTCGAGCATCGGCGTGAATGCAATGTTGGTGCTGTCGCGGTACAGCGCCACGTCCTTTTCCAGGGCCAGACGCTCGATCACGTCCAGGGCCTTGTCGTAACGCTGGTTGAAGGCGCGGTCGATGGCGCTTTTGCGCTGTTGATAAGTCGGATGCTCGAAGACCGCCGGAAAGGTGGCCACCAGGTTATCGACCAAGCCATTGATATCGGCAATGAATGCTGCCGCCGCACCGCCTGGCAATTCCAGGGCACGGGGTTCGCGCGGCTCGTCGAAATTATTCACATAGACCCAGTCCGACGGGGTCTGCAGGCGTTTGCCTTCAGCTTTCAGGTAGCGTTTGACGAACGAAAAACGGCCGGTACCCGGCTCGCCCATGACAAATACGTTGTAACCGGGGCGTGGCATGGCCACACCGAACTGCAACGCTTCAACTGCGCGTTCCTGGCCAAGCACACCGCGAAAGGGCTCCAAATCATTGGTGGTCGAGAAGCTGAACTGTTCAGCGGAGAAAGGGCGAGTCAGCGCTTCGGGCGCTAGACGCAGGCTGGCAGCAACAGGATCAGGCATCGGGCTTCCTTACATCAGGCGGGGCAGATGACGGCATTCTGGCTCTCCGTTGCGCGCTCTGGCAAGGCGAGCCTGTGGGAAAGCGTAGACACGGAATGCGTCCTACAAAAAAATCGCGACATCTCTGATTGTTTTATAAAAACACACGGAACCCTTGGAACGTGCCTAAACTCCAAACTGCGCGGGTTGGACTAATAACCGATCCCTAGGGCGCTATGAAGTGCCTGAACCCTTGTCCATTGGTTTGCACACAAAGAGAACAAAGCTATGAAACGGATCCTTCTCGGTACTCTCTTCACCGTCGTCTCCCTCAATGCAATGGCAGAAGCACCAGGTGGCCCGAACTGCGGTTGGGGCAACATGTTGTTCGAAGGCCAGCGCGGTACTCCAGCCCACTTCCTGGCTTCCACCACCAACGGCACCTCGGGCAACGCCACCTTCGGCATGACCTCGGGCACCAACGGTTGCAGCACCAACAGCGCGCTGACCTACGGCGGCAAGTCCTGGATTGCCATGAATGGCATGATGAACGAGCTGTCCGAAGACATGGCCAAGGGTAATGGCGAAGCACTGACCACCTACGCCGTGGTACTGGGCGTTGCGCCAGAAGATCGTGACCACTTCGCAGCCGTGGCTCACGAACACTTCCAACAAATCTTCAGCAAGGCCGATGTGACCGCTGAAGACGTGCACAACAACACCCTGGCTGTACTGAAAGGCGATGCCCGTCTGGCGAAATACGCTACCCAGGCTTAAGCTCGACCTGCCCGCGCCTCCCCAGGCGCGGGTTTTATTTTTGGACCCGCCTCCCCTTTGGGTCTCTCTAATTTCCGACTTAAGTTGCCCCTATGCTCAAACGCTTTGCCTGGATGGCACTCCTCGCCTGCGCCCCGCTGTACGCGGCACCGCACCTTGATGATCAACGTTTGCAGCAACTGGCCAACGATCCGTTCTGGCTTTCGCTGGGCCATTACGAAGCCGGGAAAATCAGCGGCTGGCGCAGTTATGTCAGTGAAAAGAAATTCTTCCTGGCCGCCGATGGCGCCCACCACCCGGATGCCGAACTCAAGGCCACCGTTGAAGCACTCTATGCTCCGGCCAGCCTGGGCGAAAAACACGCCCAATGCGTCTACCCCGCACGTACCCGCTGGCTCAAGGCTCAGTTGAACCTGACCGACCTGCCCGCCGTGGACTGCACCGAATTCAAGCAATGGTTCAAGGATGTCGCCCCTCACAGCGCGGTGATGATCTTCCCGGCGGCCTACCTCAACAGCCCGTCGTCGATGTTCGGCCACACCCTGCTGCGTATCGACCAGGCTGACGTGCAGAGCAACAAGACCGCGCTGCTCAGCTACGCGATCAACTTCGGCGCCTACATAGAAGGCTCGGATAACAGCATCCTCTACGCCTGGAAAGGCCTGATGGGCGGCTACCCCGGCCTGTTCGCACTGGTGCCCTACCAGGAAAAACTCTCCGAGTACCGTAGCCTCGAAAACCGCGACCTGTGGGAATACCGGCTCAACCTCACCCAGGTCGAGACCGAGCGCATGGTCGAGCACGTGTGGGAGCTCAAGCAGATCCAGTTCGACTACTTCTTCTTCGACGAAAACTGCTCCTATCGCCTGCTGGAACTGCTGCAAGTGGCCCGCCCCGGCCTGCGCCTGACCGAGCAATTCCCGCTGACGGCCATTCCTACCGACACCGTCAAGGCAGTGAAGGACGCAGGCCTGGTCGAGAAAATCGACTACAGGCCATCCCGCGAGCGCGAGTTGCTGGAACGCGCCAAGCCGCTGGACAGCGACGAACAGCAATGGGTGCTCAAGGTCAGCGATGACCAGCAACAATTGCAGGCGCCGGCCTTTAAAGCATTGCCTCGCGACCGCCAGGCCCTGATCATCGACGCCGCCTATCGCCTGGGCCGCTACCGCGCCAACGGCCTGGAACGCGACACTGCACGCTCCCAACGCAGTTTCGAATTGCTGCGCGCCATCAACCAGAACCCCGCGCCCGACCTGAAGATCACGCCGCCCGGCCTGCCGGAAAACGGTCACGAATCGCGCACCTGGCAAGCCGGCCTCGGCACCCGTGGCGACAAGGCCTTCGGTGAATACGGCCTGCGCATGGCCTACCACGACCTCAACGACAATGCCGAAGGCTTCCCCCTCGGCGCGCAGATCGAAATCCTGCAAATGAAACTGCGCCAGTACGAAGGCAACCACTGGCAACTGCAGCAACTGGACCTGGCCACCATCCGCTCCCTGACCCCGCGCAACGCCCTGCTGCAGCCGTGGTCATGGCAAGTCACCGGCGGCCTGGAGCGCGTGCCGGGCAAGCACGACGATGAAACCCTGGTCGCCCACGTCAACGGCGGCGCCGGCGGCACCTGGCAACTGCGCGACGACATGCTCGGCTTCGCCCTCGGCACCGTGCGTGTGGAACACAACAACGACTTCAACGAAGCCATCTCCCCCGCGGCCGGCTTTAACACCGGCGTACTGTGGAAAAACCCGCTGGGCAATTTGAGCCTGGAGGCCAAGGGCGATTTCTTCACCAATGGTGAAGTGCGTCGCAGCATCAGCCTCAACCAACAGTGGGAACTGTCGCGCAACCTGGGGCTGCGCCTGAGTGCACAGCGCGAATACAGCCACTTGTCGACACCGGTCAATGAAGTGATGCTCGAAGTAAAGTGGTATCACTACTGACCCAGCCTGGTGAAAATCAAAATGTGGGAGGGGACTTGCCCCCTCCCACATTTGCCCGTATTTATTCAGTTTCCATCTCAGGGAGTTCCAATCAACATGGCAGTTAACTGCAACACTCTCGAAGAAGTCCGTGACAACATCGACCGCCTCGACCAGCAAATTGTCAGCCTACTGGCTGAACGTGGCGCCTACGTATCCCAGGCAGCCCGCTTTAAAAAGGATGCAGATGCGGTCAAGGCACCACAACGGGTTGAACAGGTGATCGCCAAGGTGCGGGGCTTGGCGCACACGCTGGGCGCCAATCCAGAAGTCACCGAGCAGGTCTATCGCGCAATGATTTCGGCGTTTATTGAGCAAGAGTTGGCTGAGCATGCGGCACGCGGTCGAGTGGGGTAAAAATTTGCAAATTTATTCGCTGATATAGAAATCCTTTAGGCATCTTCAAGCCACTGATTAATAAGCAGGAAACCTCAGCCTATTTTTTAGCTTTTTCTAATTGATACCAACTTGCTTTTACTGCCCTCGCTTTATGAGGATTTGTGGCTAGTCTCGGATAGCAATCAAATTGCCACCAAGTCTATCCACGGATCTGAATAGGTAGAGGCTGACTATGGATTTTTTTGAAAAGCTCACCAGTCTGGCAGCAAAAGTTCGGTTACAAGGCCCTGCCATTCAAACGGAAGAAGCTACAAAAAATGCTTTCGTAATGCCTTTCATAAACACTGTCCTGGGTTATGACGTGTTTGATCCCCAGGAAGTGACGCCTGAGTTCGTATGCGATGTGGGGACTAAAAAAGGCGAAAAGATCGACTACGCAATCATGAAAAACGGTGAGGTTCAAATTCTCATCGAATGCAAAAAAATCGGTGAGTCACTGAGCATTAATCACGCCTCTCAGCTTTTTCGATACTTCCATGTGACAAGCGCGAGAATCTCCATTCTCACAAACGGCCAGGTCTACAGGTTTTTTACCGACCTGGACGCCCCCAACAAAATGGACGAAAAGCCATTCCTGGAACTGGACTTGCTGGACATTGACGAATATTCCGTGCCGGAATTGATCAAGCTTACTAAGTCGGCTTTCGACGTAGACTCGATCATCAATGCTGCAGGAGAGCTGAAGTACGTCAGCCAACTCAAGAAAATTATCGGCGCTCAGGTCAGTAAACCCGAAGACGAGTTCGTGAAATTCTTTGCATCCCGCGTTTATGACGGCGTCATCACGCAGAAAGTGCGTGAACAGTTTTTTGAACTGACTCGAAAAGCGCTAGCACAATTTCTGAATGATCAAATCAATGATCGACTCAAGTCAGCCATGAGCGGCGTAATTCAACCGACTATCGCCTCGATGCCAGTGGCAAACAGCGCGAATTCTGATACGCAGGACCGCGATGAATCAGAAGACAAGATCCTGACGACACTTGAAGAGTTAGAGGGTTATCACATCGTCAGGGCAGTAGTGAGATCGGTAGTAGATGCCAAGCGAATTGTTCAGCGAGATACTCAAAGCTATTTTGGAATTTTGCTGGACGACAACAATCGCAAGCCGATTTGTCGCCTCCACTTCAACCGCAGTCAGAAGTACCTCGGGATATTCGACGAGGAAAAAAATGAAACCCGACATGCGATTTCGTCCATTGATGAGATTTACGAGTATGCGGATCAATTGAAAAAGACAGTGGGTTATTACGACTAGGGGCGGATGATACCCCCTGTGGCGAGGGAGCTTGCTCCCGTTGGGCTGCGCAGCAGCCCCGAAACCAGGCACCGCAATCTTTCTGGATAATCTCCATTGCCTGTATTGGGGCTGCTGCACAGCCCATAGCGGTCTACAGATTTCTCACACGCCTTTCACATCCCCCCGACGAATCCCCTTCTAGACTTCCCATATCAGCCGTGAAACGGCCAGGGAGTACGCCATGTGGCGGTATGCGGTAATGCTGTGTGCGATGGTGTGGCTGGCGGGTTGTCAATCGACTCACCAGGAGTTGTTGGCCAAAGGCTATCCACCGGCTTTTGCCGATGGCTTTGACGACGGCTGCAGCAGCGGTCGCCAAGCGGCCGGGGTGATCACGGGGACATTTCGCAAGAACGTGCCACGCTATCTGAAAGACCGGGAGTACGCCGAAGGCTGGGAAGACGGTTTTCGCCAGTGCAAGGCCATGCGCGAGAACGAAGAACTGCGCGACTACAAGGACAATCACTGGGACGACCGTGAGCGCGCCTGGCAGCAGGAAAAGGATCGCGATGCCGCCAGGGCCTATCACTCGCAATAGGTCGCTTTCAGACATCCATCGAAACTAAAGCACGGCGACCATGGCCCAAGTTTCATAGAGGGAGAACACCATGAGCCGAGCTTTTGTGAATGAAGACAGCGCCGCCGCCCAGGCTGATCAGCCGGTGGAGCGGCAGGTCAGCGAGCAGCCCAATCGCGTGACCGCGCATGGGTTGGCGCAGTTACAGGCCAAGGTTGCGCAACTACAGGCCGAATACAGCGCCGAGTCCGCCAAGGGCGAACAGGCCGATAAGCAGCGCCAGGCCGATCTTGAGCGGGATTTGCGCTATTTCAACCAGCGGGTGCAGAGCGCCCAAGTAGTGGCGTCAGCCACTTCCACCGACAAGGTACAGATCGGCAGTTGGGTCACGTTCGCCAATGAACAGGACGAGCAGCAGCGCATCCAGTTGGTCGGTGAAGACCAGGCCGACGCGACTGCAGGCCTGATCAACTGGGGTTCACCTCTGGGTCGCGCATTGCTGGGCGCCCAGATCGGCGACGAGGTGCTGTGGAAGCGCCCCGTCGGCGATCAGTTGATCGAGGTGCTGCGTATCGAAGCCGAGACTTAGACGATGCCTTGGGCCAGCATCGCGTCGGCGACTTTCACGAAGCCGGCGATGTTCGCGCCCTTCACGTAGTTGATCCGGCCGTTTTCTTCGCCGTAGTGCACACACGCGTGGTGGATCGACTGCATGATGTTGTGCAGCTTGCTGTCCACCTCACCGGCGGTCCACAGCAGGCGCATGGCGTTCTGCGACATCTCCAGGCCACTCACCGCTACGCCACCGGCGTTGGATGCCTTGCCCGGAGCAAACAGAATGCCTGCCTCGATAAAGATATCCACCGCCTCAAGCGTGGTCGGCATGTTGGCGCCTTCGGCCACGCAGATGCAGCCGTTGCGCAGCAAGGTACGGGCGGCTGCGGCGTCTAGTTCGTTCTGGGTGGCGCATGGCAGGGCGATATCGCAGGCCAGCTCCCAAGGCGTCTGGCCCTTGCGGAACTCCAGGCCGAAACGCTCGGCCAATTCGCTGATGCGACCGCGCTGAACGTTTTTCAGCTCCAACAGGGCTGACCATTGCTCTTCGGTCAAACCGCTTTCGGCGTACAGGGTGCCCTCGGAGTCGGACAGGGAGACCACCTTGCCGCCCAGGTCCATGACTTTGCGTGCCGCGTATTGCGCCACGTTGCCGGAGCCGGACACCGCCACGCGCTTGCCTTCAACCCGTTGGCCGTCGCGCTTGAGCATTTCTTCAGCGAAGTACACACAGCCAAAACCGGTGGCTTCCGGGCGGATCAGGCTGCCGCCGTAGGTCATGCCCTTGCCGGTCAACACGGAGGTGAACTGGTTGCTCAGGCGCTTGTACTGGCCAAACAGGAAACCGATCTCACGGGCGCCCACGCCGATATCGCCAGCCGGCACATCCACATCCGCGCCGATATGGCGGTACAGCTCGCTCATGAATGCCTGGCAGAAGCGCATGACTTCTGCGTCGCTCTTACCTTTTGGATCAAAGTCCGAGCCGCCCTTACCGCCGCCCATGGGCAGCGAAGTCAGGGAATTCTTGAAGGTCTGTTCGAAGGCGAGGAATTTCAGCACCCCCAGGTTGACCGACGGATGGAAGCGCAGGCCGCCTTTGTAAGGGCCGATGGCGCTGTTCATCTGGATACGGAAACCGCGATTGACCTGGACCTTGCCGTGATCATCGACCCATGACACCCGGAAGGTAATTGCACGCTCCGGCTCGCAGATGCGTTCCAGGATGCCCGAGTTCAGGTAGTGAGGATTGGCTTCAAGAAACGGCCACAGACTGCGTAGGACTTCTTCTACAGCCTGGTGAAATTCTGGCTGGTCTGGGTCGCGTTTTTTCAGGCGGGCAAGGAAGGATTCGACGGATTCGATCATGAAAAGTCTCGGCAAATTGATTGTTTTTAAGGGAGATTGGGCCGGACTTTATCAATTCATGTCGCACTGCGACAGGGCAAAATGTCGCCTTTGTGAATTTAAATGGTGCATTGGATATAACTGTATCCAGTTTTACCGTGTTTTATGCACTTAAAAGGGGATTTCAAATCACGCACATGCACCAACAGATAAATGGCTATCGGGGGCAAGCCCCTTCCCATATTTGATCAGTGTGGGTCAGGAAAAATGCGCAAAAAAAAGCGGAGCCCGAGGGCTCCGCTTTTTTTCAAACCCGCCGGATCAGGCGAGTTTTTTGTGGCGTACACGGTGCGGCTGGGCAGCAGCGTCGCCCAGGCGCTTCTTACGGTCGGCTTCGTACTCGGTGTAGTTGCCTTCGAAGAACACGGCTTGCGAGTCGTCTTCGTACGCCAGGATGTGGGTCGCGACGCGGTCAAGGAACCACCGATCGTGAGAGATCACAATGGCGGCGCCCGGGAAGTCCAGCAGGGCTTCTTCCAGGGAACGCAGGGTTTCTACGTCGAGGTCGTTGGACGGTTCGTCGAGCAGCAACACGTTGCCGCCCTCTTTCAGGGTCAGGGCCAGGTGCAAGCGGCCACGCTCACCACCGGACAGGTCCTTGACGAACTTCTGCTGGTCGCCGCCCTTGAAGTTGAAACGACCGACGTAGGTGCGCGACGGGATTTCATAGTTGCCGATGCGGATCTGGTCGGAGCCGTCCGAAATCTGCTGGAACACAGTCTTGCTACCGTCGAGGTCGTCGCGGCTCTGATCCACACAGGCCAGTTGCACGGTTTCGCCGACTTCGATGGTGCCCGAATCCGGCGTTTCCTTGCCCATCAGCATGCGGAACAGCGTGGATTTACCCGCACCGTTACCACCAATTACGCCGACGATCGCGCCTTTTGGCATGGAGAACGACAGATTGTCGATCAGCACGCGGTCGCCATAGCCTTTGGAAACGTTCTTGAACTCGATGACCTTGTCACCCAGGCGTGGACCGGCCGGGATGTAGATCTCGTTGGTTTCACTGCGCTTCTGGAATTCCTGCGACTGCATTTCTTCAAAGCGTTGCAGACGCGCCTTGGATTTGGACTGGCGGGCCTTGGCGCCTTTGCGCACCCACTCCAGTTCTTCCTTCATGGCTTTTTCGTGGGCCGATTGCTGCTTGGATTCGGCGGCCAGACGGTCGGACTTGGCTTCCAGCCAACCGGAGTAGTTGCCCTCGTAAGGGATGCCGGCGCCGCGGTCGAGCTCCAGGATCCAGCCGGCGACGTTGTCCAGGAAGTACCGGTCGTGCGTGATCGCAACCACGGTGCCCGGGAAATCGTGAAGGAAGTGTTCCAACCAGGCGACGGAATCGGCGTCCAAGTGGTTGGTGGGTTCATCGAGCAGCAGCATGTCGGGGGCCGACAGCAGCAGGCGGCACAAGGCCACGCGACGTTTTTCACCACCGGACAGGAATTCGACCTTGGCGTCCCACGCCGGCAGGCGCAGCGCATCGGCGGCGACTTCCAGCTGGCGCTCCAGGTTGTGACCGTCGCCGGCCTGCAGGATGGCTTCGAGCTTGGCCTGTTCGGCGGCGAGTTTGTCGAAGTCGGCGTCTTCTTCAGCGTAAGCCGCGTAGACCTCGTCCAGGCGCGCCTGGGCGTTCTTGATCACGGCGACGGCTTCTTCGACCACTTCGCGCACGGTTTTGGTCGGATCGAGGATTGGCTCTTGCGGCAGGTAACCGATGTTCAGTTCCGGCATCGGGCGGGCTTCGCCTTCGAACTCGGTGTCGACGCCAGCCATGATTTTCAGCAACGTGGACTTACCCGAACCGTTCAGGCCGAGCACGCCGATCTTGGCGCCGGGGAAGAAGGACAGCGAAATGTTTTTCAGGATTTCCCGCTTCGGCGGAACAACTTTTCCCAGCCGATGCATGGTGAAGACGTATTGAGCCATGGTGAACCTAGCGTCAGTGACTGATGAATTAAGCGGGCGAAGCCCGTGCCAGGCCATGCGCCGCGCGGGCCGTTGACTATCATCAATGCCAGCGAGCGGAAAAAGCCTGAGTCTCTGGGGCTGGAACGCCCCCGCGTAACCGGCAAAGCTACCTGAATGCGCTTGGTCAGTCCAGCCAAGCAGGGCTGGCACTTTGCCACAAGTCAAGGCATGCTAGCCGCCCTCCGGGCGTCCGGCTTATAGTGCACGTCGCGCGCCAATCCAGCCAAACCGCAGGATCACAGCTTGTCCAAAGTCACGCCGCCAACGCCTTTACGCGCCGCTCATATAGCGCCGGGAGCGCCCCTGCACGGCACCCTTAAAGGCGCATTGGCGACGCTCGTCCTCATGCTGCTCGCGTTATTGTTCTGGCAACTGCTGGACCAGTTGCAGCAAAACCAGAAAAACCAGCAGCAATACACCATCGACTACAGCGCCGACCTGGCTGAAGAGTTCAGCCTGAACATGGCCCTGAGCGCAAAAATTGCCCTCAACCTGCTACCGATCGTCGAACCGCCCCGCGACAGCGAACAGCAACAGGCCTTGATGCGCACCTTGCAGCGTTCCCTGCCGGAGCTGCGCAGTTTCGCCCTGCTGGCCCCCAGCGGCGCGATGATCAGCGACAGCGCCAATGACAGCGAGGACAGCGCCTGGCTGGAAGAATTGGTGCAACGCAGTCACGGCCAGTCCTATTACCTGAGCAACAACAACGACGGCACCATCATCTACCTGCTGCTGCACCAGCCCAGCGGCGATTCAAGGATGTACTGGGCGCTGCGCCTGGCGCCCGGTTACCTGGTTAACCTCACCCGCCAGGACAGCCAGGGTGCGCGCCCGATGTGGGCCATCGAAAACCGCCTGAACCACCGCGTGGTCAGCCGTGACAATGGCTCGCCGGCGCAATGGTCCGGCGCCCTGACGCCGGATGACTTGAATAAAAGCGTACTGGTCACGCCGCTGAGCAAAAGCGACTGGCAGTTGCGTGGCATGTTCGACCGCGCCGCTGTGCTGGAACAACTGCTGCCGGCGTTTATCGGCAAATGCCTGCTGGGCCTGGCGTTCTCGTTGATCCCGGTGATCGTGCTGCTGAATATGCGTCGCCGTCAGCGCCAGGTGCATGAAGGCCGGCGGCGTTATCAGGATATTTTCGAAGGCACCGGCGTGGCCTTGTGCGTGCTTGACCTGTCAGGCCTGAATGCGTTTTTTGCCAGGACGCACGTGCAGACCCGCGAGCAACTGCACGCCTGGCTGCAACACAAGCCCGAAGAAAGCAGGCAGTTGCTCGCCGAGCTGCGCATCACCGAGATCAACCAGGTAGCGGTGCGCCTGCTGAACGTGGACTCGTGCGAGGAGGCTTGGGAACGGCTGATCGATGACTGCCCAAGCAACAGCACGTCCATTGGCCATCAGATACTCGAAGCCGTGCTGACCCAGCAGAACCAGCTTGAACTGGAAATCCAGCTCAACGATGTGGCTGGTAACGAGCAATACCTGTGGCTGGTGATGCGTCTGCCGGAGCAGAAGGACGATTTCAAGGCGGTGATCCTCAGTATCAGCGACATCACCAGCCGCAAGCTGATCGAGCTGTCGCTGGTGGAGCGTGAGAGTTTCTGGTCGGACGTGGTGCGCACGGTGCCTGATCATCTGTATGTGCAGGACGTGATCAGCCAGCGCATGATCTTCAGCAACCATCACCTGGGCCACACCCTCGGCTACACAAAGGCCGAACTGCAGCAAATGGGCGAGTACTTCTGGGAAATCCTGCTGCACCCCGACGACGCCGAGCATTACCACGACTTGCGCCTGCAGCAACGCCAGGCCGGCTACGCAACGCAGTTGCATTGCCAATTGCGCTTCCGCCATCGCAACAACCAATGGCGGCGCTTTGACATTCGTGAGCAGGCCCTGGCCCGCGATAAAACCAGCCAGGTCACCCGCATCATTGGCGTGGCCAAGGACATCACCGACCAGATCGAAGCCAGCGAATCCCTGCGCGACAGCGAAAAACGCTACCGCATGCTGGCCGAAAGCATCAGCGACGTGATCTGCTCCACAGACAGCAAACTGGCCCTCAATTACATCAGCCCGTCGGTCAGCGCGGTGCTCGGGTACGACGTGGACTGGGTGTTCAAGAACGGCTGGCAGTCGATCATCGCTAATCCGGCGCAATTGGCCGGTATCTACAGCCTGGTGGAACAGGTCAGCCGCGCACTGGGTGACGTCGAGGTGCTGAACAAGCTGCGCGATGAAGTGCAGACCCAGCTGTTCCTGTTTGACTGCCTGCGCGCCGACGGCCGTAAGGTGCCGATCGAGCTGCGCCTGGTCCTGGTGTGGGACGAGCATGGCGCCTTCGAAGGCATTCTCGGCGTCGGCCGCGATATCAGCCAACAACGCCGCGCCGAGAAAGACCTGCGCATGGCGGCCACGGTATTCGAGCACTCCACCTCGGCGATCCTGATCACCGACCCGGCGGGCTATATCGTGCAGGCTAACGAGGCGTTCAGCCGGGTCAGCGGGTATGCCGTCGCGGATGTACTCGACCAGTTGCCGAACATGCTCACCGTCGATGAACAGCAGGAAGCCCACCTGCGCTACGTGCTCAAGCAACTACACCAGCACAGCACGTGGGAAGGCGAAGTGTGGCTCAAGCGCCGCAACGGCGAACATTACCCGGCGTGGGTCGGCATTACCGCCGTGTTCGACGACGAAGGCGACCTGGCCAGCTACGTGTGCTTCTTCAGTGATATCAGCGAGCGCAAGGCCAGCGAACAGCGCATCCACCGCCTGGCCTATTACGATGCCCTGACCCACCTGCCCAACCGCACGCTGTTCCAGGACCGCCTGCACACTGCGTTGCAGTCGGCGGAGCGGCAGAAGTCGTGGGTGGTGCTGATGTTCCTCGATCTGGACCGCTTCAAGCCGATCAACGACTCCCTCGGCCACGCCGCTGGCGACCGCATGCTCAAGGAAATGGCCACCCGCCTGCTCGGCTGCGTGGCCGAAGACGACACCGTGGCGCGCATGGGCGGTGATGAATTCACCTTGCTCCTGCAACCACGGGTCAGCCGTGAGATGGCGCTGAACCGTGCGATTCACGTGGCCGAGCAGATCCTTGCCAGCCTGGTGAAACCCTTTGTACTGGAGGGTCGCGAGTTTTTTGTGACCGCCAGTATCGGCATCGCCCTCAGCCCGCAGGACGGTAACGAGCTGAGCCAACTGATGAAAAACGCCGACACGGCGATGTATCACGCCAAGGAACGTGGCAAGAACAACTTCCAGTTCTACCAGGCCGACATGAACGCCAGCGCCCTGGAACGCCTGGAGCTGGAAAGCGACCTGCGCCACGCCCTGGAACAGAACGAATTCGTGCTGTATTACCAGCCGCAGTTCAGCGGCGATGGCAAACGCCTGACCGGCGCCGAAGCCCTGCTGCGCTGGCGCCATCCGCGTCGCGGGCTGGTGCCGCCAGGGGACTTCATTCCGGTGCTGGAAGAGTTGGGCCTGGTGGTGGATGTGGGTGACTGGGTGATCAGCGAAGCCTGTCGCCAGCTCAAGACCTGGCACCAGAACAAGGTGCGCGTGCCAAAAGTCTCGGTGAACATCTCGGCGCGGCAGTTCTCCGACGGCCAACTGGGCACCCGCATTGCCACCATCCTCAAGGACACCGGCCTGCCGCCGGCGTGCCTGGAGCTGGAGCTGACCGAAAGCATCCTGATGCGCGAAGTCAACGAAGCCCTGCACATCCTCGACAGCCTGAAAAACCTGGGCCTGAGTATCGCGGTGGACGATTTCGGCACGGGCTATTCCTCGCTCAACTACCTCAAGCAATTCCCTATCGATGTGTTGAAGATCGACCGCACCTTTGTCGACGGCCTGCCGTCCGGAGAGCAGGACGCGCAGATCGCCCGGGCGATTATTGCCATGGCCCACAGCCTCAACCTGGCGGTAATCGCCGAGGGCGTGGAAACCCATGAGCAACTGGACTTCCTGCGCGAGCATGGCTGCGATGAGGTGCAGGGTTATCTGTTCGGACGGCCGATGCCGGCCAATCGGTTTGAGGTGCAGTTCAGTAATGATGCGCTGTTCATGTTTGATTGAGATCAGGTGGTGAGGCTACTGGCCCCATCGGGGGCAAGCCCCCTCCCACACTTGAATGTGTTCACAGATCAAAATGTGGGAGGGGGCTTGCCCCCGATGAGGCCTCCAAAGCCACCACTCATGCCCAAGTGAATCCCGCTTGTCCGCGACATGATGTCCTTTCATATGCCATCTAAAACCCATTGGGTTAGAATGCCCTCCTTTTCTGCCCCCGATCCTTGAGGACCGCCATGTTCAGCCGTGATTTGACCATTGCCAAGTACGACGCCGATCTCTTCGCCGCCATGGAGCAAGAAGCCGTGCGCCAGGAAGAGCACATTGAGCTGATCGCTTCGGAAAACTACACCAGCCCTGCGGTCATGGAGGCTCAAGGTTCGGTTCTGACCAACAAGTACGCCGAAGGCTACCCAGGCAAGCGTTACTACGGCGGTTGCGAGTACGTCGACGTGGTTGAGCAGTTGGCCATCGACCGTGCAAAAGAGCTGTTCGGCGCCGATTACGCCAACGTCCAGCCGCACGCCGGTTCCCAAGCCAACAGCGCCGTGTACCTGGCCCTGCTGCAAGGCGGCGACACCATCCTGGGCATGAGCCTGGCCCACGGCGGTCACCTGACCCACGGCGCCAGCGTTTCCTCCTCCGGCAAGCTGTACAACGCCGTTCAATACGGTATCGATGCCAACGGCCTGATCGACTACGATGAAGTCGAGCGCCTGGCGGTTGAACACAAGCCAAAAATGATCGTGGCCGGTTTCTCTGCCTACTCGCAGATCCTGGACTTCCCACGTTTCCGCGCCATCGCCGACAAAGTGGGCGCTTACCTGTTCGTGGACATGGCTCACGTGGCTGGCCTGGTCGCCGCTGGTGTCTACCCGAACCCGGTTCCCTTCGCTGACGTGGTCACCACCACCACCCACAAGACCCTGCGCGGTCCACGTGGCGGCCTGATCCTGGCTCGCGCCAACGCCGAGATCGAGAAGAAGCTGAACTCCGCCGTTTTCCCAGGCGCCCAGGGTGGCCCGCTGGAGCACGTGATCGCCGCCAAAGCGATCTGCTTCAAGGAAGCGCTGCAGCCTGAGTTCAAGACCTACCAGCAACAAGTGGTCAAGAACGCCCAGACCATGGCCAGCGTGTTTATCGAGCGCGGCTTTGATGTAGTGTCCGGCGGTACTGAAAACCACCTGTTCCTGCTGTCGCTGATCAAGCAGGACATTTCCGGTAAAGATGCTGACGCTGCCTTGGGCAAAGCCTTCATTACCGTGAACAAAAACTCCGTACCGAACGACCCACGTTCGCCGTTCGTCACCTCGGGCCTGCGCTTCGGCACCCCGGCTGTGACCACTCGTGGCTTTAAAGAAGCAGAGTGCAAGGAACTGGCTGGCTGGATCTGCGACATCCTGGCCGACCTGAACAACGAAGCCGTGATCGACGCGGTCCGTGAGAAGGTCAAGGCCATCTGCAAGAAGCTGCCGGTATACGGCGCTTGATTGCAGTTGCTTGAATAAGAAGCCCGGCTCTTGAGCCGGGCTTTTTTATGCCTGATCTCATTTCAGGTCACAGATGGTAGATCCGAGCAAAACCTTCGCGGATCTTGTCCTCCGGCAGGTCATCGGCAATAAACACAATCACACTTTCCCGCGCCTCGCCTTCGGCCCACTCGGTGTCCCAATCGAAGCCGTAGAGCTTCAGCACGCCCTGAAACACCATGCGCCGGTCTTCCCCGGCGATGTTCAGCACGCCCTTGTAGCGCAGCAGTTGCTTGCCATGGTCTTCCAACAGCTCATTCATAAACTCGCTGAGGCGGTCGATGTCCAGTGGCTGGTCGGTGCGCAGCACCAGGCTGGAGATGCGGTCGATGGACGGCGCCTTGCTCACTGGGCGCAGGCTCATGCCGGCGTTGAGGTTGAAACCGCGCACGTCGAGCAATTGCGCCAGGTCGATCTTGCCGTGTTCCACCACGCGAATCGGCGCTCGGCGGTTGATGCGGGTGAGGCGTTCGCTGAGGGCATCAAAGGTGGCGTCGTCCACCAGATCACGTTTGCTCACCAGCAGGCGGTCGGCAAAACCGATCTGGGCCTGGGCGATGGTCTGGGTCAGGTGATGCTCGGCGTGGGCCGCGTCCACCAAGGTGATGATGCCGTCGAGGATGTAGCGCTCGCGCAGTTCTTCATCAATGAAGAAGGTCTGGGCCACCGGCGCCGGATCAGCCAGGCCGGTGCACTCGATCACCAGGCGGTCGAAGGCGATCTCGCCGCTGTCCAGGCGTTCCAGCAGCAGGTAGAGGGCTTTGGTCAGGTCGGTGTGGATGGTGCAGCACACACAGCCGTTGGACAGGGTCATGACTTGCACCGGCTCTTCGCCCAAAAGCTGGGTGTCGATACCGGCGTCACTGAATTCGTTTTCGATCACGGCAATTTTCAGGCCGTGTTCGGCTTTGAGCAGATGGCGCAGCAAGGTGGTCTTGCCGGCGCCGAGGAAGCCGCTGAGGACGGTCACTGGAATGGGAGAGGACAAAAGAAATTCTCCTTGAAGAAACACTGAAACAAATGTGGGAGGGGGCTTGCCCCCGATAGCAGAGTGTCAGGCACTGATGTGTCACTGATACACCGCTATCGGGAGCAAGCCCCCTCCCACAGGGGAGTTACATTAAATCAACAGCACTTGGGCCCACCCTTGCCACCGTAACGTGCTTCCTGGCGTTCTCGGAAGAACGCCTTGTAGTCCATCATCGGTTTGTCCGGGTGCTTGGTTTGCATATGCTCGACGTAAGTGTCGTAGTCGGGCATGCCGACCATCAGGCGCGCGGCCTGACCGAGGTATTTACCGAGGCGACTGATGTCATTGAACATGGTTGCAATCCTCGATCATGCGTCCGGTACAGCCTGGAACGGGGCTTCTTTATCCGTACGTTCTTTGTTGCCCCAGGCGGCGACACCGACCTTGAGCGCGTAGAACAGGATGCTGAACACCACGAACAGGAACAACACCGTCAGCGTTGCGTTGGTGTAGGCGTTGTAGATCACGTGTTGCATCTGGTCGATGCTCTTGGCCGGGGCCAGGATCTGGCCGTTGGCCAGGGCATCACTGTATTTCTTGGCCAGCGCCAGGAAGCCAATCGCCGGGTTGGCGTCGAACAGCTTGATGAAGCCCGCCGTGGTGGTGCAGATCAGCAGCCAGACAGCCGGCAGCATGGTCACCCAGATGTAGCGTTGGCGTTTCATTTTGATCAGCACGACTGTCGCCAGCATCAGCGCGATACCCGCCAGCATCTGGTTGGAGATACCGAACAGCGGCCACAAGGTGTTGATACCGCCCAGTGGGTCGATCACGCCCTGGTACAACAGGTAACCCCACATCGCCACGCAACCGGCGGTCGCGATCAGGTTGGCGGTCCAGGATTCGGTACGTTTGAGCGCCGGCACGAAGGATCCGAGCAAATCCTGGAGCATGAAGCGACCGGCACGGGTACCGGCGTCTACCGCCGTCAGGATGAACAGCGCTTCGAACAGGATTGCAAAGTGGTACCAGAACGCCATGGTGTTTTCACCCGGCAACACACTGTGCAGGATCTGCGCGATACCCACCGCGAGCGTCGGTGCACCGCCGGCACGCGCCAGGATGGTGGTTTCACCGATGTCATGGGCCACGGCCGACAGCGCTTCAGGGGTAATTGCAAAACCCCAACTGCTGACGGTTTGCGCGACGGTCACCACGTCAGTGCCGACGATCGCTGCCGGGCTGTTCATGGCGAAGTACACGCCAGGCTCAATCACCGAAGCAGCAACCATGGCCATGATCGCCACGAACGATTCCATCAACATGCCGCCGTAACCGATGTAACGGGCGTGGCTTTCATTGGCCAACAACTTGGGCGTGGTGCCCGAGGAGATCAGCGCGTGGAAACCCGAAACCGCGCCACAGGCGATGGTGATGAACAGGAACGGGAACAGACCGCCCTTCCACACCGGACCGGTGCCATCGATGAACTGGGTCAGCGCCGGCATTTTCAGGTCTGGCATGGTGACCAGGATGCCGATTGCCAGGGCAATGATGGTGCCGATTTTCAGGAACGTAGACAGGTAGTCGCGCGGCGCCAGGATCAGCCACACCGGCAGGACTGCGGCAACGAAGCCATAGCCGATCAGCATCCAGGTGATCTGGATCCCGGTGAAGGTGAAGGCCTTGGCCCAGACCGGATCAGCAGCAATCTGCCCGCCCAGCCAGATCGAGCCCAGCAGCAACAGCACGCCGATGATCGAGATTTCGCCGATGCGGCCCGGGCGGATGTAGCGCATGTAGATGCCCATGAACATCGCGATCGGGATGGTCGCCATTACGGTGAAGATGCCCCATGGGCTCTCGGCCAGGGCCTTGACCACGATCAGCGCCAGCACCGCAAGGATGATGATCATGATCAGGAAGCAGCCAAACAGCGCGATGGTCCCCGGAATACGGCCCATCTCTTCGCGAACCATGTCCCCCAGGGAACGGCCGTTGCGACGGGTCGACAGGAACAGCACCATGAAGTCCTGCACCGCACCGGCCAGCACCACGCCGGCAATCAGCCAGAGCGTGCCGGGCAGGTAGCCCATTTGCGCAGCCAATACTGGACCGACCAAAGGGCCCGCGCCGGCAATGGCCGCAAAGTGGTGACCGAAAAGGATGTGTTTGTTGGTCGGCACATAGTCCAGACCATCGTTGTTGACCACTGCGGGGGTGGCCCGCCGTGGATCGAGTTGCATCACGTTATTAGCGATGAACAGGCTGTAGTAGCGATAAGCAACCAGGTAGATGGCCACAGCCGCGACCACAATCCACAAGGCGTTGATCGCCTCGCCGCGGCGCAAGGCCACTACGCCAAGGGCGCACGCTCCTACGATTGCCAGCACCAGCCAGGGTAAGTGGCGTAGCAGGCTATTATTATTTTTCATTTTTATATTCCAGCCAGGGTGGACAGAAAGGACAGCCATTCGGAGTTTAGCGCTGTTGGCCTTAAAGGCCACCCCCCTACGTTGGTCTAGAGCCTTGCAGCGACGAAAAAAGCAGAAAAAAAGGCCCGATGATGGCGCAGGGCTACAATCCTTTTATCCACAGAGGGTTTCACCATGACCGAGCAAGCGTCTGACCGCCGTCGTTTTCGCCGGATTGTTTTTGATGCCAAGACCGAACTTCGGCAAAACGGCAACGAATGGCCAGTGAAATTGGTGGATTTATCGCTCAAGGGGCTGCTGGTGCAGCGCCCCGAAGACTGGAAAGGGAACAAGGCGCTGCCGTTCGACGTCGACATACGGCTGGACCCAAATGCCCATATAAAGATGCAGGTACGCCTTACCCACGAAGAGCATGGTCAGTTGGGCTTCGTATGCAAACACATAGACCTGGATTCGATCAGCCACTTGCGGCGGCTGATCGAGTTGAACCTAGGCGATCAGGAAGAATTGGATCGGGAGCTGGCCGCGTTGCTGGAGACCTGACAGTCCACCTTGGTTTTGCAGTGTTGGTGATTACTCGAACAAGGCATCCAACGCCTGTTCCAGGCGCGTCACCCCAATCACCTGCAACCCCGGCGGCATTTCCTTCGGCGCATTGCCCTTGGGCACGATGGCGCGCTTGAAGCCATGCTTGGCCGCTTCCTTCAAGCGCTCCTGGCCGCTCGGCACCGGGCGCACTTCACCAGACAGGCCGACTTCACCAAACACCAACAGGTCGTGAGGCAATGGCCGGTTGCGCAGGCTGGACATCACCGCCGCCATCAACGCCAGGTCGGATGCAGTCTCCAGCACCTTGACCCCGCCCACTACGTTGAGGAACACGTCCTGGTCGTGGGTCGGAATGCCACCATGGCGGTGCAATACCGCCAGCAACATCGCCAGGCGGTTCTGATCCAGTCCCAGCGTGACCCGGCGCGGGTTGGCCAGATGGCTGTCATCCACCAACGCCTGGACTTCCACCAGCATTGGCCGAGTGCCTTCCCACGTTGCCATCACCACGCTGCCAGGAACTTCTTCCTGGGCGCGCGTCAGAAAAATCGCCGATGGGTTGGAGACTTCTTTCAATCCCCGGTCCGTCATGGCGAACACACCCAGTTCATTCACCGCGCCAAACCGGTTTTTCACCGCTCGCAGCAAGCGCAGGCGGCCATCGGATTCGCCCTCGAAATACAGCACGGTGTCGACCATATGCTCCAACACACGCGGCCCCGCCAGTGCCCCCTCTTTGGTCACGTGGCCGACCAGGAAAATCGCCGTGCCGCTCTGCTTGGCATACCGCACCAGCAGCGCCGCGCTCTCGCGCACCTGGGACACGCCGCCCGGCGCCGATTGCAGTTGCTCGGTGAAAATCGTCTGGATCGAGTCGATCACCATCACCTTGGGCTTTTCGATACGGGCCGTGGCGATGATGCTTTCGATGCAAGTCTCGGTCATGACCCGCAACTGATCCTGGGGCAAGCCAAGGCGCCGGGCGCGCATGGCCACTTGTTGCTGGGATTCTTCGCCGGTGACGTACAGCGCCGGCATGCGGCTGGCGATGCTGCACAGGGTTTGCAGCAGGATGGTGGATTTGCCGATGCCGGGGTCGCCGCCGATCAGCACCACCGAGCCGTCCACCAGGCCGCCGCCGAGCACCCGGTCCAGCTCGCCCGAGGCAGTAGAGAAACGCGGAATTTCTTCGACACTGACTTCGGCCAGGGTCTTGATCTGTGCCTGCTGCCCGGTCCAGCCCGCACGACCAGTGGGCGCCGCAGCACCGCCGCTCTCGATCATGGTTTCAGTCAGGGTGTTCCACGCACCGCATTCGCCGCACTGGCCGGCCCACTTGGGAAAGGTCGCGCCGCACTCGGTGCAGCCGTACATGCGCTTGGCCTTTGCCATTTGAGAACCTCCAACCGAAAAACCGCGATGATAGCTCAGCGCGGCGCCGGGGTCCGGATTTCACCGCTGGCCAATCGCGACGCACTGTTGCCGATCGGGTCTTCGGCGTTGAGGTCCGCGCCTTTGGCTTTCAACTCATCCAGCAACTCGACGCGCTTGAACAGGCCGGCATACATGGCGGCCGTCTGCCCGGCGCCGTTGCGTTGGTCGGGGTTGCAGTCGGTGGCCAGCAGGCGCTGGGCGATTTTCAGCTCGCCCTTGAAGATCGCGCCCATCAGCGCGGTGTTGCCACGTTTGTCCTGCACACAGGCGTCGGCACCCGCATCGAGCAAGCGCGCCACAAACGGGCCCTGGCCGTGGTAGGCGGCGAGAATCAGCGCGGTGTAGCCCTTGTCGTCCTGGGTGTTGAGGCTGTAGCCGGAGTCGATAAAGGTGTTGAGCATATCGAGGTCGCCACGGCGGGCGGCGTCGAAGTAATAATCCTGCAACTGGGCCTTGAGGGCTGCCGGCTCGGGGGATTCGGCATGGGCAACAAAGGCCAGCATGGCCATCAGTAAACCGATAGAAATACGCATGGGATTCTCCTGCCAAGGGTCGACGCCCCAACCAGCGCGTCGACCGTTACCAACGTCAGTCAGTCAGTTTTTCAGCCAGCGCCTTCACGCGGGTCAGGTCACCCTTGGCGACCTTGGCCACGCCCGTGCCGTACGCCGGGTCCGCTTTGTAGAGGAACGACAGGATGATGTGCTTGCTCTCGTCATCGGTAGTGGCCAGGGAGCCGCCGAAGTTGTCGATCAAGTCCTGCTGCTCTTTCTTGGTGTAGGAGCGATACAGATCACCGGCCTGCTTGAAGTTCTGCTCACGCTGGATCTTCGCCTGCTGGGTGCTGCCCACCAGCGCCGACTGGCTGTAGCGCGCGGTTTGCGGCTCTTCCCGTGGCATCAGGCGGCTTGGCTGGTAGTTCACGCCGCTGGTGCTCTTGCCGAAGTTCATCGCGCCATCCTGGTTACCGTTGTTGACGGTGACCCGTGGGGCATTGATCGGCAGTTGCAACGCATTGGCGCCCAGGCGGTACATCTGGGTATCGGCGTAGGAGAACACCCGGCCTTGCAGCAGGCGGTCTTCCGACGGTTCGATGCCCGGCACCAGGTTGGCCGGGGCCATGGCCACTTGCTCGGTCTCCTGGAACACGTTCGCCGGATTGCGGTTCAGCACCATTTGCCCGACTTTGCGCTCGGCCACGTTCGGCCAGATTTTGGTGGCGTCCAATGGGTCGAAATCAAACTTGGCCAAGTCTTCGGGCTTGAGCACCTGCACATACAGGTCCCACTTGGGGAAGTCGCCCTTGTTGATATGGGTGACCAAGTCGTTAGTCATATGACTGTAATCACGCCCCTGCACTTCGGTGACTTGCTTGGGATCAAGGTTCTTGATGCCTTGCAGGCTCTTCCAGTGGAACTTGACGTAGTGCACTTCGCCCTTGGCGTTGATCAACTTGTAGGCATGTACGCCATTACCGTCCATTTCCCGGTAACTGGCTGGCGTGCCGGAGTCCGAGTACAACTCGGTCAGCGTGCGCGTGGCCTCTGGAACATGGGAGAAGAAGTCAAAGCGACGGGAGTCGTCATCCAGGTTGGTGCGCGGGTCCGGCTTGAACGCGTGCACCATGTCCGGGAACTTGATGGCATCACGGATGAAGAACGTGGGGAAGTTATTGCCCACCAGGTCCCAGTTACCGTCAGCGGTGTAGAACTTGGTGGCGAAACCGCGGGGGTCACGCAGGGTTTCCGGGGAGTGGTTGCCGTGAACCACGGCCGAGAAGCGCACAAATACCGGGGTGGCTTCACCCGCGGCGAAGACTTTGGCCTTGGTCAGGTCGCTGAGGTTGTCGGTTACGGTGAAGGTACCGTGGGCACCTGTGCCACGGGCATGCACCACGCGCTCGGGGATGCGTTCACGGTCGAAGCGCTGCAGCTTCTGGATCAGCTGTACATCTTGCAGCAGCACCGGGCCATTGGCGCCAGCGGTTTGCGAGTTCTGGTTGTCACCGACGGCAGCGCCGTTATCGCGGGTCAGGTTGGCGGCCTGCACCGACAGGGAAAGCAGGCTGGCAGTCGCCAGCACCAGCGCGTGTCGCGCCAGCACTGGCCTGCGGCTCATCGAAATTTTCATCAAGGTTTCCTCTGGTTTTTTTATGCACATTCAGTTGTGCTTGCCAGAGGCTAGTGACCCGGGAGTCAGAAGATAAATAGAAAAACCCCACCAGGGCGATTAAGAAATTAATGTGGTAAGCCGCTGAAACAGCGAGTATTTCGCGCGCGATTGATGGCACTTTGCAAACTATTTGCGTTTTAATGTGTCGATTAAAACAGACAGTGTTAGTAGTTGTGTCGCGCAAGCCCACTACGACTGACTTACACTCAGCTCCACCCTTCTAATCTGTAACAAGGAATAACCTATGGGCGTGATCAGTGAGTTCAAGGCCTTCGCGGTCAAAGGTAATGTGGTCGACATGGCCGTCGGTATTATCATCGGCGCCGCTTTCGGCAAAATTGTTTCCTCGTTTGTAGGCGATGTGGTGATGCCGCCCATTGGCCTGTTGATCGGTGGTGTGGATTTTGGCGACCTGGCGATCACCCTCAAGGCGGCTCAAGGCGATGTACCCGCCGTCGTCCTGGCCTACGGCAAGTTTATCCAGAGCGTAATCGACTTCGTGATCGTTGCATTTGCGATCTTCATGGGCGTGAAGGCCATCAACCGCCTCAAGCGCGAAGAGGCCGTAGCACCGAGCCTGCCGCCGACGCCAACCAAGGAAGAGCTGTTGCTGGGCGAGATCCGCGATCTGCTCAAGGCACAGAACGACAACAAGCAGCTCTAACCTGGCCCCGCTTGGAAAAAAGGCGCCTGCTTGAGGCGCCTTTTTTATTACCAGTAGTTTTCCACCGCCACCTGGCCTGGCCGGCGGCTCAGGCTCAGTTGCATGTCGCGCAGCTTGAGCAACTGGCGGGTGTCGTCGACCATCTGCGGGTTGCCGCAAATCAGCACCCGCGAATGCTCCGGGCTCAGCTCGACGCCGGCGGCGCTCTCCAGCTCACCGTTTTCAATCGAGGTGGTAATACGCCCACTCAATGCGCCCGAATAATGCTCGCGGGTCACGATGGGAACGTAGGTCAGTTTGTGGGCGTACTCGGCGAGGTACTCGCGCTCACCCAGCTCCTTGATCAGCGACTGATAGGCCAGCTCCTTGGCCTCCCGCGCGCTGTATACCAGTACGATCCGCTCAAATTTCTCCCAGACTTCGAAGTCCTGCAGGATCGACAAAAACGGCGCGACCCCAGTCCCCGTCGCCAACATCCACAGGTCACGGCCATCGACGAACCGGTTCAGGGTCAAGAACCCCGTCGCCTGGCGCTCCACCATCAAGGTATCGCCCACACGCAGGCGGCTCAGCTCACTGGTGAACTCGCCGCCGGGGACGACAATCGAGAAGAAATCGAGGTGCTCATCAAACGGCGAGGAGACCACCGAATAGGCGCGCCATACCGTGCTGCCATCCGCCTTGGTCACGCCCAGGCGCACGAACTGACCTGCCGTAAAACGGAACCCCGGATCACGGGTGGTGCGCAGCGTAAACAGGCTGGGGGTCAGCGATTGCACATCGAGTAAGGTCTGGCGGGTAAATTTCTCAGCGCTGGCCGTCATGGGGGGCTCCGTTCTACAGGTGCCCTAGTGTCCCTCAAACTCGCGCACGGAAACACCGGTGGTTTGTAGTGGCATCGCCCGGCGACCAAGTAATGGCAATTTAATGGCTATCTAATCAATTAGCTATTAAGCCCTTTGCCCTGGCTGCAAGCACACTCTAAGTTGATTTGGCACACGCGCTTTAACTCACTAAAAAATCGAAAAAAACCAACTAATCAGTTAAACGACTCATTCAAGGCCATGGATGAAAACTTCTTAAACGCCGTCATGCAAGAGCGAAAATTTCCTCTTGCGCTGTAGCTCTTGTCCTACACTTCCTTCCGTGCAGTTTTGGGAATCAGGACGTATCCCATGTCACACAGAATCCATGGAGAGTTACCAATGGTTAACTGGCGCAACACACGACTTGCCAAGCTGCAAGGCGAGAGCGAGGCCACCAGTCTGTTCGAAATGGCCGTCAATCACACCTACGCACTTGGCTTCCAATACTGTTCCTTTACGATGAGTTCACAGCTACCAAACAACCAAACGAAGCCCATCCAAATCAATAACTATCCAGATGAATGGAACAAGCTGTACAACCAGGCCCACTTCTTTGAAATTGATCCCGTGGTGACACATTGCAAACGCTGTGTATTACCGCTTGTCTGGGAGGAAAAAACCTTTAAAGACTCACCCAACTTGTGGTCTCTAGCCCAATCGTTTGGCGTGCATCGGGGCTGGACCCAAGCTGTGCATGATTTCCAGGGCGTGTTCAGCATGCTGACCCTGGGCCGCAGCACCGGTGAAGTCACTCCGGAAGAACTCTACGAAAAAGCCGGCCAGGTCCTGTGGCTGTGCCATGCGATGCATGCAGTCGTGGCGCGGACTTACGCAGACAGGCCCAGCCTCAACCTTGCTAGCAAATTGACCGCGCGCGAAACCGAAATCCTCAAGTGGTCTGCCATGGGCAAGACGGCCGCAGACATTGCCGCCATCCTGTGCCTGTCCGAACGTACGGTGGGCTTTCATATCTGCAGTTGCTTCAAAAAACTGGGGGTCAACAACAAGATCGCCGCCGTGCTCTGTGCCTCGAAAGCGGGGCTGTTTTAACCGACCGTGAAACACCCCATGTAATCCCCGTGGAAAAAACGTAACATTTACGGCCAATTCTGAGTGCTGAGCAGCCCCCAAGGGTGCCGCCCGCTGTTCACTCAGATGGTTGCGCAGATCACTGCCGAACCCCACCGATTACCCAGAGCCTCCCCCGCCATGCCCCTGCTCGACAGCCCCTTCGCCCAGCTCGATCTGATCCGCCAGCCAGAACAACACAACGATCCGCTGCAAGCCTTTGATGCCGCCGACGAGTACCTGCTCAGCCACCTGGCCGAACAACAGCCGAGCGCCGCGACGCGTGTGCTGGTGCTCAATGACAGCTTCGGTGCCCTGGCCGCCAGCCTTGAAAGCCAGGTGCAGGTGACCTCCAGCGGCGACTCGTTTCTCGCCGCCCAAGGCCTGGAGAAAAACCTGGTGCGCAATGGCAAGGCGTTTGATGCAGTGACTTTTGTACCTGCCAACCAACTGCCGACCGGCCCTTTTGACCGAGTCCTGATCCGCGTGCCCAAGACCCTGGCACTGCTGGAAGAACAACTGATTCGCCTGCAAGGCCAACTCGCTCCGGGCGCCGAGGTCATCGCGGGGGCAATGGTCAAGCACCTGCCCCGTGCGGCCGGCGATTTGCTGGAGCGTTACATCGGGCCGATGCAGGCCTCCCTCGCGGTCAAGAAGGCGCGGCTGCTGATTGCCACTGCGCAGGAACGTCCTGCGGCGGTCTCGCCCTACCCCACCCGCTATCACCTTGAAACACCCGCTATCGAATTGCTCAACCACGCCAACGTGTTCTGCCGTGAAGGCCTGGACATCGGCACCCGCGCCTTCCTGCCGCACCTGCCTAAAGGCTTGGGCAGTGCACGCGTGGCGGACCTGGGCTGCGGCAACGGCGTACTGGCGATTGCCAGCGCGCTGCAAAACCCCGACGCGCAATACACCTTGGTCGACGAGTCGTACATGGCCGTGCAATCGGCCCTTGAGAACTGGCAAGCCGCCCTCGGCGAGCGCAAGGTGGCCGTGCGTGCCGCCGATGGCCTGGCCGGCCAGGAGCCCGATTCCCTGGATGTGGTGCTGTGCAACCCACCGTTCCACCAGCAGCAAGTGGTCGGTGACTTCCTGGCCTGGCGCATGTTCCAGCAAGCGCGGGAAGCGCTGGTGGTGGGCGGCGCGCTGTATATCGTCGGCAACCGTCACCTGGGTTATCACAGCAAATTGGCGCGGCTGTTCCGAGGCGTCGAGCAAGTGGCCGCCACCCCGAAATTCGTCATCCTCAAAGCGCGCAAATAAAAAAAGCCCCGCCCTTCCAGAAGAAGAACAGGGCTTGCCCCTCAAGTCAGCAGGCAGCGGGCCGCAAGGCCCGGATCGGGATGTCAGTGAGTGGTCAGGCCGGCCGCATTCATGAACATGCGCATCAGGCTGGCCACGATGAACAAGGCCAGCACACTGCCCGTCCAGATCATCGCCAGCCACCCCAGGCGCCGCCACAGCGGCTGTTTCTCGGCCTGTTCGATCTCGTGCAACGTAGGTTTGCCGGACATGCAACGCCCCTCCTAGTGGTAACCGTCTTCGTGGGTGACCTTGCCGCGGAACACGTAGTAGCTCCAGAAGGTGTAGCCCAGGATGAACGGGATGATGAACAACGTGCCCACCAGCATGAAGCCCTGGCTCTGCGGCGGTGCGGCGGCATCCCAGATCGACACGGATGGCGGGATGATATTTGGCCACAGGCTGATCCCGAGGCCGCTGTAGCCGAGGAAGATCAGCACCAGCGTCAGCAGGAACGGCGTGTAGTGCGCGTTACGCGCCACGGCGCGGATCAGCCCGTACATGGTCACCAGCACCAGGATCGGCACCGGCAGGAACCAGAACAGGTTTGGCAGGGTGAACCAGCGCGAAGCGATTTCCGGGTGCGACAGCGGCGTCCAGATACTGACGATGCCAATTACCGCCAACACCACAAACGCCAATGGACGCGCCAGGTTGTGCATCTTCTCCTGCAAGGTGCCTTCGGTCTTCATGATCAGCCAGGTGCAGCCCAACAGTGCGTAAGCAACGATCAACGCCACGCCGCAGAACATCGTGAAGGGCGTGAGCCAATCCAATGAGCCGCCGGCAAACTGGCGATTGACCACCGGAATCCCGTCGATAAACGCGCCCAGCGCCACGCCCTGGAAGAATGTCGCCGCCAGCGAGCCGCCGATGAATGCCTTGTCCCACAGGTGACGCTTGTGGTCCTTGGCCTTGAAGCGGAACTCGAAGGCCACGCCACGGAAGATCAGCCCGATCAGCATCAGGATCAACGGCAGGTACAGCGCCGACAACACCACCGAATAGGCCAGCGGAAACGCACCGAACAACGCCGCGCCGCCGAGTACCAGCCAGGTTTCGTTACCGTCCCAGACCGGGGCGACGGTGTTCATCATCACGTCACGGTCGACTTTGCCGGGGATAAACGGAAAGAGGATGCCGATGCCCAGGTCGAAACCGTCCATGACCACGTACATCATGATGCCGAAGATGATGATCACGGCCCAGATCAGCGGAAGATCAATACCCATCTCAATTCCCCTTGTGCTGGATGTGGGCGTGGTCGTCATCGCCACTGTCATCGGCGGCCGACAACGGACGTGCCGGTGTGCGTTTCTGGCCAGGACCGCCATGGGTCGGTTCGCTGCCTTCGTGGGTCTGAGGCCCTTTGCGCACCAGGCGCATCATGTAGCCCAACCCGGCGCCGAACAGCGCGAAGTACACCACCACGAACAACACCAGGGTAATCGTCATCTGCGCCAGGCTATGCCCGGATGAGGCATCCGCCGTGCGCATCAAGCCGTAGACCACCCACGGCTGGCGGCCGATTTCGGTGGTGAACCAACCGGCGAGAATCGCGATCAGGCCGGACGGCCCCATCCACAGCGCCAGGTACAGGAACGGCCTGGACGTGTACATCTTGTCGCCGCGACGCAGCCACAGGCTGAACAGACCGGTGAAGATCATCAGGAAGCCCAGGCCGACCATGACCCGGAATGACCAGAACACGATGGTCGAATTGGGGCGGTCCTCGGGCGGAAACTCCTTGAGGGCCGGCACTTGTTTGTCCAACGAGTGGGTCAGGATCAGGCTGCCCAGGTACGGGATTTCCACCGCGTATTTGGTTTTTTCGGCCTTCATGTCGGGCCAGCCAAACAGGATCAGCGGGGTTGGCTCATTGCCTTTGTTTTCCCAGTGGCCCTCAATCGCGGCAATTTTTGCCGGCTGGTGCTCCAGGGTATTGAGCCCGTGGAAGTCACCGATCACCGCCTGGATAGGCGCGACAATCAGGGCCATCCACATGGCCATCGAGAGCATCTTGCGGATCGCCGGGTTGTCCTTGCCGCGCAGTAAGTGCCAGGCCGCCGAAGAACCGACGAAGAACGCGGTCGCCACAAAGGCTGCGGTGGCCATGTGCATCAGGCGGTAAGGGAACGAGGGGTTGAAGATCACCGCCAGCCAGTCGGTCGGAATCACGCGGCCGTCGATGATTTCAAAACCCTGGGGCGTTTGCATCCAACTGTTGGACGCGAGGATCCAGAACGTCGAAATCAACGTACCGACGGCCACCATCACGGTGGAGAAGAAGTGCAGCTTGCGCCCCACCTTGTTCCAACCGAACAGCATCACGCCAAGGAAACCGGCTTCGAGGAAGAAGGCCGTAAGCACTTCGTATGTCAGAAGTGGCCCTGTGACAGCACCGGCGAAGTCCGAGAAGCGGCTCCAGTTGGTACCGAACTGATAAGCCATGACCAGGCCCGAGACCACACCCATGCCGAAGTTGACGGCAAAGATCTTCGACCAGAAATGATAGAGGTCACGGTAGGTGTCGTTGTGGGTCTTGAGCCACAAGCCCTCCAGCACCGCAAGGTAACTGGCCAGGCCGATGGTGATCGCCGGGAACAGGATGTGGAATGAGATGGTGAACGCAAATTGAATTCGGGCGAGATCTAGCGCCTCCAAACCGAACATAAGTCTTCCTCTGTCAGGTAATACCGGCTGCTGGCGGGAGCCTGCACCCACTGCCCCCACGGATATGGAGTGTGGCGAATTTCAATTCGTTTCTTTTTTTAACCAGCCACGTAGGGATTCTGGCCTTGCGGCCGCCAGATCAATCCCCACGCAGGTTTTGATCTGGATCAAGCATTGCTCAAAGAGTAGTCCCATTTTCTGTGTCCAGTTATGTGGTCTTTTGCCGCGTGACAGCTTGCCTCAGCCCAGATCTTGCAACTATTTGTTACAGCTTGATGATAATCTCGACGCTCCCTCCCGCCTCGACCCGAATTCCCGATGCCTAGTGAACCCGTGTTGCTGTTGCGTCATCACCGCCCTTTCATCGCGTTCTGGCTGGCACGGATTTTCACCGCCAGCGGCTTCCAGATGCTCACCGTGGCCATCGGCTGGAACCTCTACCAACTGACCGGCAACGTGCTGGATCTGGGATTGGTCGGGCTGGTGGAGTTCGTGCCGCGCGTACTGTTCATGCTGCACACCGGGCACGTGGCCGACCGCTATGAGCGGCGCAAGGTCGCGGCGATCTGCCAGACCGTGCAGGCGCTGATTGCCCTGTCCCTCGCCATTGGTGGCCTGACCGGCAACGTGACCCGCGAGATGATTTTTATCCTCGCCTTCCTGCTCGGTGCGGCGCGTTCCTTTGAAATGCCGACCACCCAGGCGCTGCTGCCGAGCATCGTGCCCAGCGCGCTATTCCCCCGTGCGGTGGCGTCTTCACAGTCGGCCCAGCAACTGGCCACCATCGTCGCCCCGGCGCTCGGCGGTTTGCTCTATGCGTTCGGCAGTGTCTGGGTGTATGGGCCCACGGTGGTGCTGTACATCATCGCCTGCGTGCTGACCCTCAACCTGCCCGCCCGCCAGACCCCGCTGAACAAAGGCAAGGCCACCCTGGATTCGCTGCTGGCCGGCATCCGCTTTATCCGCAGCCGCCCGGACATCCTCGGCGCCATCTCCCTGGACCTGTTCGCCGTGCTGCTGGGCGGCGCCACGGCATTGTTGCCGGTGTTCGCCAAGGACATCCTGCTGACCGGCGCATGGGGCCTGGGCCTGTTGCGTTCGGCACCGGCGGTGGGCGCGTTGTTGATGTCGTTGTGGCTGGCGCGCTTTTCGGTGGACCGCAAGGTTGGCCGCGTGATGTTCACCGCCGTCGGCGTGTTCGGCGTCGCCACCATCGCGTTCGGCCTGTCCACCTCGTTCTGGTTTTCCCTGGCGGTGCTGGTGGTGCTGGGCGCGGCGGACATGATCAGCATGGTCATCCGCGCCTCCTTCGTGCAGTTGGAGACGCCGGATGAAATGCGCGGGCGGGTGAGTGCGGTCAACGGGTTGTTTATCGGCGCATCCAATCAATTGGGTGAGTTCGAGTCAGGGATCACCGCGCACTGGTTCGGCACCGTGCCTGCCGTTGTGATGGGCGGGATCGGTACGCTGGTGGTGACTGGGGTGTGGATCAAGCTGTTCCCGACGCTGGCCAATCGGGATCGGATGCATGTGCCGGTGGAAGAAAGCATCAAGCCCGCCACATGATCCGATGTGGCAATAAGGTCAATGTGGGAGGGGCAAGCCCCCTCCCACATGGGTTATGCGGTGTGTTTTAGAGCACCTTGTCCAGAGTGATCGGAAACTCCCGAACTCGCTTGCCGGTGGCGTGGTAAATCGCGTTCGCCACCGCCGCCGCCACCCCGACAATGCCGATCTCGCCAACGCCTTTGGAACCGAGGGCGTTGACGATCTCGTCGTGTTCTTCGACGAACACCACGTCAATCTCGCCGATATCGGCATTCACCGGGATGTGGTATTCGGCCAGGCTGTGGTTCATGTAGCGCCCCAGTTGATGGTCGATCTGGGTTTCTTCATGCAGGGCCATGCCGATCCCCCACACCACCCCACCGAGGATCTGGCTGCGCGCCATTTTCGGGTTGACCACACGCCCGGCGGCAATCGCGCTGACGACACGCCGAACTTTGATCGTGCCCAAGTCTTCGTCCACCTGGACCTCGACGAACACCGCCGAATGGGTCGCGGTGGCGTAACCCTCGCGTTTTTTGTCGGGCTCGCTGTCGACCTGAACCTCCAATGCGTCTTCGCTACTGTCCTTGACCAACTGCGCCAGCGACACACTTACGTCCCCCGTGTGCAGGTGACCGTCCTCAAAGCGCACGGACTCGGCGTCCTTGAATACCGGGTAGGTCTGGCGGGCGATGCTCAGCAGTCTGGCGGTCAGCGCTTCGCAGGCTTGTTGCACGGCAGTGCCCACTGAGGACACGGTAAACGAGCCGCCCTGCAGCGGCGCGGTAGGCAGTGAAGAGTCGCCGAGCAGAAAAACCACATCCTCGACCGCCACACCGCTGGCCTGGGCCGCGATCTGGGTCATCACCGTGTAGGTACCGGTGCCGATGTCGGTGGTGGCACTGCTGACCGTCAACTTGCCCTGCGCATCGATGCGCGCCTTGGCACTGGCCTTCATTTGCATGGCCTCCCACACGCCACCGGCCATGCCCCAGCCGATCAGTTGGCGGCCGTCGCGCATGCTGCGCGGCTCCGGGTTGCGCTGCTTCCAGCCAAAACGCTCCGCGCCTTCGTGATAGCACTCGCGCAGGGCTTTGCTCGACCAGGGCTTGTCTTCGTTCTGATTGCGTTCGGCGTAGTTGATCAAGCGCAATTGCACCGGGTCCATGCCCAGCGCGCAGGCCAGTTCATCCATCGCGCATTCCAGGCCGATCACGCCCAACGCGGCGCCCGGCGCGCGCATGTCCAGGGGCGTGAACACATCCAGCGGCACCAACTTGTAGGTCAACTGCACGTTGTCGCAGTGATAGAGCATGCCGCTCCATTCCACCACGTGTTCACTGAAGTCCTCGAAACGTGAGGTCTGGCCAATCGCGGTATGCCCCAGCGCCAGCAAGCGGCCATTGGCGGCGGCGCCCATCTGCAAGCGTTGCAGAGTGCGCGGGCGATAGCCGAAGGTGAACATCTGCTGGCGCGTCAGCGTAACCCGCACCGAGCGCTTGAGCGCCAGGGAAGCCATCACCGCCAAGGGCAGTTGGTATTGCGGGCGCAGGCCGGAGCCAAAGGCACCACCGACGAATGCAGCAAAGATACGCACCTGGCTTTTATCCAGGCCGAAGACTTTTTGCACATAGGCCTGGCAGTTCTGCGGCCCCTGGGTCTTGTCGTGGATATGCAGCGTGCCATCCGCCTGATACAGCACAGTGCTGGCGTGGGGTTCCATCGGGTTGTGGTGTTCGATGGGCGTGCTGTAGTGCAGATCGAGGCTGATGGCCGCGCCGGACCATTCGGCCTGGAAGTTGCCGCGAGGCTTGGGCGGGGTTTGCGGCGAGGGATGGGCCAGTTCCTGCTGGGCGAGCAGATCGGTCTCGAAGTCCTCGCGCGCGTATTCGATGTGCACCAGCGAGCCGGCGTGCCGCGCCAACTCCAGGTTATCGGCGATGACCAAGGCCAAGGGCTGACCGCTGTAGAGCACGCGGTCGTTATACAGCGGGCGAAATGGCGAGCCGTCCGCCGCATCAGCATCCGCGAAGGCATCGTCGTAACTGGCGATTTTCGGGCGGTTGAGGTGATGGATCACGTCCACCACGCCCGGCAGCGCTAAGGCCTTGGACGCGTCGATGCTGATAACCCGGCCCTTGGCGATAGTGCTGGACACCACGCTGCCATGCAGCAGGCCTTCCTCGGGAAACTCACCGGCGTACCGCGCCTGGCCCGTGACCTTGAGCAGACCGTCGACACGGTCCAGGGGTTTTCCGATAGCGGTCATGGCTGTTCTCCTGCGACGGCGGCGTCGCTGAGCGCACGGATAATTGCGCGGCGCGCCAGCTTGATTTTGAAGCCGTTGTGTTCCAGTGGCTCGGCGTCTTGCAGCAGCGCGTCGGCGGCGTTGCTGAAGGTTTCGCGGCTGACGGCCTGGCCGATCAGCGCGGTTTCTACCGCACGGTCACGCCAGGGTTTGTGGGCCACGCCGCCCAGGGCCAGACGCGCGTCGACGATGGTGTCGCCGTCCAATTCAAGGGCGGCGGCGACAGACACCAAGGCAAAGGCGTACGACGCACGATCGCGAATCTTCAGATAATGGCTGTGACGCGCCAGGTGGTCGGCGGGCAATTCAATCGCCGTGATCAGCTCATCGTCAGCCAGCAGGTTGTCGCGCTGCGGGGTATCGCCGGGCAACCGATGGAAATCCGCGAACTCGATGACGCGTGCGCCGCCACGGCCTTCGACATGCACCCGCGCTTGCAATGCGGCCAAGGCGACGCACATGTCCGACGGATGCGTGGCCACGCACTGCGCGCTGGCGCCGAGAATGGCGTGGATACGGTTCAGGCCGGTACGCGCCGGGCAGCCGCTGCCGGGTTCGCGTTTATTGCACGGCACCGTGGCGTCGTAGAAGTAGTAGCAACGGGTGCGTTGCAGCAGATTGCCACCGGTACTGGCCATGTTGCGCAACTGCGGCGAAGCGCCTGCGAGAATGGCTTGGGACAGCAGCGGGTAGCGCGCTTCGATCAGCGGGTGCCAGGCCAGGTCGGCGTTGCTCACCAGCGCGCCGATCAGCAGGCCGCCGTCGGCGGTTTCTTCAATCTCATGCAGCGGCAGGCCGGTGATATCGATCAGGTGCTCGGGGCGGCTGATGTTTTCTTTCATCAGGTCCAGCAGGTTGGTGCCACCCGCAATAAAGCGCGATGCGCCGCTGGCCAGGTGCACGGCCTCATGGACGTCGGCCGGTTTGCTGTAGTGGAAGGGGTTCATTGCTCACCTCCCAGGCCGTCTTTGATGGCATCGCGAATATGGGTATAGGCGCCGCAGCGACACAGGTTGCCGCTCATCAGCTCCTGGATCTGGGCGGTGTCGTGGGCACGGCCTTCATTGGCCAGGCCGACGGCGGAGCAGATCTGGCCGGGGGTGCAATAGCCGCACTGGAAAGCATCGTGTTTGATGAAGGCTTGCTGCATGGGGTGCAACTGGTCGCCGTTGGCCAGGCCTTCGATGGTGGTCAGTTCGGCACCGTCGCACATCACCGCCAGGGTCAGGCACGCGTTAATGCGTTTGCCATCGCGCAACACCGTGCAGGCGCCGCATTGGCCGTGGTCGCAGCCTTTTTTGCTGCCGACCAGGTCGAGTTGTTCGCGCAGCAGGTCCAGCAACGTAGTCCAGGGCAACACGTCCAGTTGGCGATCGTGACCATTCAAGGTCAAGCGTATGGAGTGGGCGACGAACGGTTGGGCCGCCGCGCCATTGGGGGTCGCGCTCATAAACACCTCACGGGTTGGTGTACATCCGCGGCGTTCAGGAAAGTCGCCGTCTCAGGGGTACGACTTCCCGGGGTTTTGAGCGTTCAAGCGGATTGATCAGCGGATATTGAGCAGGGTTTTCAGGGTATTGCGCGGGGGATTGATCGAGGAGTTGCTGTATTCGAACCAGCCTTGGGCCTCGACATTCAGGTCGAATACATAGATGTAGCCCATCAAGGTGCCCGCGCCATTGCAGGTCTCGCTGACGTTGCCGACCTGGCACACCGGCGTGCGCTGGCCATTGAGCACCGCGCCGTTGAACAGGCCGACAGGGTTGTTGCCCAGGCCCACTTCCATCACCGACACCTTGGTTGGCCCACGGTGCGCGCACATCTGCGTGGTGCTGGTGCGCTCCGGGATGGTTTCGGTGCACTTGGCCGACTCGACCTTGAATACGCGCACTTCGCTCAAGGCCGGTGCAGTCGCGCCCCACACCGGTGCCGCGCCCAGCCACAGGCCGAGACAAGGGATCAGAGCTAGACTCCACGCGGTGGCTTTTTTCATGCTGTCGATGACCCGGTATTGAACGTCGGCGCAGTATGCCTCAAGGCCATGCGCCATACAGCCTCGGCTGCTGGTATGATGCGCCGCTTTTTCCGATCCTCTCTGAAACCAAAGGCGCTTGGCGCAGTTTGTGCTTTGACTTAGAGGTCAACAAATCACGACGCAAGATAGCGTCACAGGGAGCAGGCATGCTGGAAAAGCTGTTTCAACTCAAGGCACACAACACGAACGTGCGCACCGAGATTCTCGCGGGCATCACGACATTCCTGGCCATGGCCTACATCCTGTTCGTGAACCCGAGCATCCTCGGCGAAACCGGCATGGACAAGGGCGCGGTGTTCGTCGCAACCTGCCTGGCGGCCGCCATCGGTTCGACCGTCATGGGCCTGATCGCCAACTACCCGATTGCGCTTGCGCCGGGCATGGGCCTCAACGCCTTCTTTACCTACACCGTCGTGCTGCACATGGGCCATACCTGGCAAGTGGCGCTGGGTGCGGTGTTTATTTCGGCGGTGCTGTTCTTCCTGCTGTCGATCTTCCGCATCCGCGAGTGGATCATCAACGCCATTCCCCTGCCCCTGCGCTCGGCGATTGCCGCCGGTATCGGCCTGTTCCTGGCGCTGATCGCGCTGCACAACGCCGGCATCGTAGTGAGCAACCCGGCGACCATGGTTGGCTTGGGTGACCTGAAACAACCGGCACCGATCCTCGCCACGCTGGGCTTCGTACTGATTGTTGCGCTGGAAGCCCTGGCCGTACGCGGCGCAGTGCTGATCGGCATCCTGGCAGTCACCATCGCCTCCATCGTGCTGGGTTTCACCCCGTTCATTGGCGTGACCTCGATGCCACCGTCCCTGGCCCCGACATTCCTGCAACTGGATATCAAAGGTGCGCTGGATATCGGCCTGGTCAGCGTGATCTTCGCCTTCCTGTTCGTGGACCTGTTCGATAACTCCGGCACCCTGATCGGCGTCGCCAAGCGCGCCGGCCTGATGGGCAAGGACGGCCACATGCCGAAAATGGGCCGCGCCCTGATCGCCGACAGCACGGCCGCCATGGCCGGCTCGCTGCTGGGTACCTCGACCACCACCAGCTACATCGAATCGGCCGCAGGCGTGAGCGCCGGTGGCCGTACCGGCTTGACCGCCATCGTGGTAGCGATCCTGTTCCTGCTGGCCTTGTTCTTCTCGCCACTGGCTGCGAGCGTTCCGGCCTACGCCACCGCGCCGGCGCTGCTGTTCGTAGCCGTACTGATGACCTCGGGCCTGGCGGAAATCGACTGGGATGACATTACCGTTGCAGCGCCGGTGGTCATCACCGCCCTGGCGATGCCCTTCACATACTCCATCGCCAACGGCATCGCCTTCGGCTTCATCGCCTGGACCGCCATCAAGCTGCTTTCGGGCCGCTACCGTGAGCTGAACCCAGCGCTGGTGATTCTGTCGATTCTGTTCGTGATCAAGCTGGGCTGGTTCAACGCATGACTTTTGACGCCGCAAGCTACACCGCTCAACTGCAAGACAAGGTCACGCGCTTGCGTGACCTGCTGGCGCCGTTCGACGCGCCCGAGCCGCAGGTCTTCGACTCACCGCTGCAGAACTTCCGCCTTCGGGCGGAGTTCCGCCTGTGGCGCGAAGGCGGGGATCGCCACTACGCAATGTTCTCCCAGGACGACAAGCGCACGCCGATCCTGATCGAAGAATTCCCGATTGCCAGCCAACGCATCAACCAGTTGATGCCGCAGCTCAAGGCCGCCTGGCAAGCCAGTGCCGCCCTGAGCCACAAGCTGTTCCAGGTGGAGTTCCTCACCACTCTGGCCGGCGATGCGATGATCACGCTGTGCTATCACCGCCCACTGGACGAGCACTGGCAAACGGCTGCGAACAAGCTGGCAACTGACCTGAACGTGAGCATCATCGGCCGCTCCAAGGGCAAGCGCGATGTGATCGGCCACGACTACGTGGTGGAAAAACTCGACGTGGGCGGGCGCACCTTCAGCTACCGCCAACCCGAAGGCGCCTTCACCCAGCCCAACGGCACAGTGAACCAGAAGATGCTCAATTGGGCATACGAAGCACTGGGCGATCGCCCGGATGACCTGCTGGAGCTGTACTGCGGCAACGGCAACTTCACCCTGCCGCTGGCCACCCGCGTACGCAAAGTGCTGGCCACCGAAATCAGCAAGACCTCGGTGAATGCAGCCCTGAGCAACCTCGATGAAAACGCGGTGGGTAACGTCACCCTGGTGCGCCTCTCTGCCGAAGAGCTCACCCAGGCACTGAACGAAGTGCGCCCGTTCCGTCGCCTGCACGGCATCGATCTGAAGAGCTACGAATTTGGCAGCGTCTTCGTCGACCCGCCCCGCGCCGGCATGGACCCGGACACCTGCGAACTGACCCGTCGCTTCGACAACATCCTGTACATCTCCTGCAACCCGGAGACACTCGCAGCGAATATCGCGCAACTGCATGACACGCACCGGATCACCCAATGTGCAATGTTTGACCAGTTCCCGTGGACGCACCATATGGAGTCCGGGGTGTTATTGACCCGGCGGTAATTCCACGTCCTCGGGTTCTTTCTTGCGCGGTCGGCCGCCCTTCTTGCCATTGGCTCGGGCGGCGGCGGATTTGGCAGCACTGCTTTTGCGACCGTTGCGGGACGCTACCAGGCTGGTGGCCAAGTCCATCAACGGCTTGCTTGTGGCAATCAGGCCAGTGATCGAGACATCCAGATCCCGGGCTTCACAGCAAAGCGCCTTGCCACCAAAGCCGACCTCCAACTGCTGAAAATCCTCCAAGCAAAATCCCTTGAACTCCGGCAGACCAGCCACAGGCAGCACGACGCGACTGCCGTCGCTGAAGCCAATGGAGATGCAGTTGTCTTCGTAACGCACATTGCTGGCGTTGGCGTGCAGACGCTTGAGCTTGCGCCCACGGGCGATTGCCTTGTCGACATCAGCTTCGGTGAGCGGTACATAAGGTACGACTTTGGCTTTTATGATTTTCATAAATTGATCCCCACGCAATCCGGTGCTCTTACCAGATTCAAGATTGTCCGTTGCTCGATTACGTCATGCCAGGCGTTTGCGATGACATAGACACCAGGCCGAATGATCAACCCAGGAAGCACTTCACCCGCGTCCCAGTCCCAGGAATGATTTTCCAGGCAGACCGTTTGCAGGTTTTCCCACCACATCCTGCGGGCCCGCGCCAAGTAATGCCGCTGCATCATTGCCTCGCGTATCTCGTTCAGAACCGCCGTGGGTGGCCGCCTCCGGTCAGGCTCAACATCCCACAACTCCACATCCCCATTCAGAAAACTGAAACGAAAGCGTGCATCCCAGCCCTTGCCCCTGACATGCACATGAGGCGGGCAATGCTCATCCCTGAGAAAGACCGAAATTACATATCCCTTGTAAGCCGCTACTCTCATCGTAACCCATCCGTTAGGTTATTTTCCGTCAGGTAACAGTTTTCCCAGTGGCACCCGACAACCGGCTCCCAACTTCCGGAGCTTTTTCACAGACTAGTGACGATAAAAAACCCGGCGAATGCCGGGTTGTAACCACTCATGCCGAGGGCTGGAAATACCCCGCCAACGCCCGCAAGTCCTGCTCGCTGAGTAACCCCGCGTAATACTTCAACTGAATCCTCGCCAGCAAATACGCATGCCGCGCATTCGCCAGGTCACGGCGGGCGGTGAACAGTTGTTGTTCGGCGTCGAGCACGTCGAGGTTGACGCGCTCGCCTCCACTGACGCTTTTCTTCGTCGCGGTGACCAATGCCGTGGCGGAGCTGACGGCCATTTCATAGGCGCGCACTTTCGCCGCGCCACTGGTGTTGAGGTTGAACTGTTTGCGCAACTCCACCAGGGTGGCCGAGGTTTGCGCGTCCAGTTCGTACTGGGCCTGGCTCAACTGATTGCCTGCCTGACGGGTAGACGCCGACACCGAACCACCGGCGAACAGCGGCAAGCTGACCTGGATGCCGACGCTGTTGGTGTCGTACTTCTGGTTGTAGCTGCTTTCCGAATCGGAGCTGGTCTGGCGGCTGCTGGCGTACAGGCTGACCTTGGGCAGGTGCCCGGCACGTTTGCGCTCCACTTCGTAGGCCGCCACGTCCAGCGCATGATGCTGGGATTTGAGCTCGGGGTTGTTGACCATGGCCATTTCCCGCCAGGTCTCGAAACGGTTCGGCTCCAGGGGCGGGATGTCGAATTGACGGGTCAGCGGCGCCAGCGCCTCGATCTGCAACGGTTGGCCGACGATGGCTTCCAGCTCACGCAGGGCACTGTCCTGGGCGTCCAGGGATTCGATTTCTTCGGCCTGGGCCAGGCTCAGGCGCGCCTGGGTTTCCAGCACATCGGTGCGCGTGCCTTCGCCACCTTTAAGCAGGCGGTCGTTGAGTTGCAGGCGTTCGGCAAATGCGCGCTTCTGGGCGCGGCTCAGTTCGATACGTTCCTGGGCCAGCAACGCCTGGCTGTAGGCGCTGAGTACCCGCACCGCCAGTTCCTGGCTCTTGCCGCGAAAGCGCTCATCCGCCATCAGCGCCTGGGCCGTGCCTTGGCGAAACCGCGCATAAGCTTCGTAATCCAGCAGTGGTTGTTGCAAGGTCAGGGTCGAAGCATAGCTGCGGTAGTCGCGGTCGCTGGTGACATCACCCGCCGTCACTTCAGATTCGTTGCGAGAGTTGTTGTAGCTCCACGACAGATTCGGCAGCAACGCCGCGCGGCCGATCACGCGATTTTCTTCACCGGCCTCACGCTCCTGAATGGCGGCCTGAAAGGTCGGGTCATTGCGCAAGGCCAGATCGTACGCATCCAGCAAACCCAGCGCCTGCGCCGCGGGTGTACAGCCCAAGCACAGGGTAAACAGCAGCGCCTTCATTCTTCCACCAGGGCCATATGGGTGCGGTCCAGCAAGGGTTTGAACAGGTAGTTGAGCATCGAGCGCTCACCGGTCTTGACGAAGGTTTCCACCGGCATGCCGGGGCGGATCTGTACGCCGTCGAGTTGTTGCATGCCCGCCGCACTGACCTGGGCACGCAATGTGTAGTAAGGCTCGTCCGTGCGCTCATCGACCTGGCGGTCGGCGGATACCAAGGTCACCTCGCCCGCCACCCGTGGCGTGGTGGCCTGATTGAAGGCCGAGAACAGCAACTCCACCGGCAAACCGGGGTGCACTTTGTCGACCATCTGCACCGGCACCCGTGCTTCCACCAGCAGCGGCTCGCCCTGGGGCACGATGTCCATCAGCGCCTGGCCGGGCTTGATCACACCACCTTCGGTGTACACGTCCAGCCCCACCACCACGCCGGATGCGGGTGCGCGTACCAGGCTGTTGGCCAGCTCGAATTCGGCCGAGGCCAGGCGATTGCGCAGGTCGTCGCTGCGGGTGCGGGTGTCGGCCAACTGGCCGCGCAGGTCTTTCTGGAAGTCTTCGCCGAGCTGGCGGATGCGCAGGCGCAGTTCAAGCACCTGGCGCTGCAATTGGCCGATGCGGCCGTAGTCTTCGGCGATGGTGCCGTCTACCTGGGCGTACAGGCGCTCGCTGTCGAGCAGGCGATTGCGCGGGATGTAGCCGTCGCGCGCCAGTTCGCGCAGGCCTTGCAGTTGCTCATTGAGCGCCGCCCGTTGCTGCAACTTGCTCGCCTGGGAATCGCGCGTGCCGCGCAACTGCGCTTCGGCCCCGGCGATGGTCTCGCGCAGGCCTTGCTGCTCGGTGGCCAGCGACTGGGCGCGGCTGTTGAACAGTTGCCGTTGCAGCTTGAGGGTGTCGGCCGCCTCCGGTTCGTTCAGCAGTTCAGGGCCGAAGGTGATCGCAGGCAACCCTTCGCTTTCCGCGCTCAACCGCGCTTCGCTGGCCAACGACGCCAGGTACTGGCTGCGCAGCGACTGCATCTGCCCGCGCAACGGGGTTTCCTTCAAGCGCAGCAACACTTGACCGGCGTTGACCACCTCACCGTCGCGCACTTCGATACGCTCGACGATGCCGCCGGTAGGGTGCTGCACGGTTTTGCGATGGCCCGAAACCATCACCTTGCCGGACACCGCCACACCCTTGTCCAGCGGCGCCAACGCCGCCCAGCCGACAAACCCGACAAATCCGCCGAGCACCAGCAGCCAACCCAGGCGCGAATATTGTTTGTCGTCCAGCGCCAGCACGTTATTGGGCGCTTCGCTGACCAACACCGGTTTACTCATGTTCATGCCTGTTTTCCTCCACCGAGGCGGTAACTCATGCTCATGGTCGACACCGGTTTGCTGGCTGCGGGTTTGTGCCGCGCTTCCAGCACCCGCGCCGTGGGGCCGAAGGCCTGCAATTGGCCGTCCTTGAGGATCAGCAGTTGGTCGGTCAGGCTCAGCACATTGGATTTGTGGGTGATCAGAATCACGGTGCGACGCTGCTGCTTGAGCTGGGCGATGGTCTGGAGCAAGGCCTGCTCGCCCACTTCGTCGAGATTGGCGTTGGGTTCATCCAGCACGATCAGCGCGGGCAAGCCATACAGGGCACGTGCCAGCGCCACCCGTTGTTTCTGCCCGCCGGACAGGCCTGCGCCGCCCTCCCCCAACACCGTGTCGTAGCCTTGGGGCAGTTGCAGGATCAGTTCATGCACGCCGGCCATTTGCGCGGCGGCAAGGACGTTGTCGGCATCCAGCTCGGCAAACCTGGCAATGTTGTCGGCGATGCTGCCGGCAAACAGTTGGATGTCCTGGGGCAGATAGCCGATGTGCGGGCCGAGTTGCTGCTTGTCCCACTGGGTCAGGTCGGCACCGTCCAGCCGCACCTTGCCGGCCAGCGGTGCCCAGGCGCCCACCAGCACCCGCGCCAGGGTGGACTTGCCGCAGCCCGACGGCCCGATCACACCCAGCACTTCACCCGCTGGCAGATTAAAGCCAAGGTTGGCCAGCGCCGGCCGACGGCTGCCAGGGGCGCAGGCGCTGACCTGCTCGACGCTCAACTGCCCCTTGGGCACCGGCAGGCTCATGCGTGCCGGCCGCGCAGGGTTGTCCGCCAAGATCTTCGAGAGCCGCTCAAAGGCCAGGCGCGCCGAGCCCCATTGCTTCCACACGCCGATCAGTTGGTCGATGGGCGTGAGCACCCGGCCCATCAGGATCGAACCGGCGATCATCATGCCTGGCGTGATGTCGCCCTGCACCGCCAGCAACGCGCCCAGGCCCAGCACCAGGGACTGCAACGCCAGGCGCACGCCCTTGGACCAGGCACTGACGGCGGCGGTCTTTTCACTGGCCAGGTTCTGCTGCGCAAGAAATGCCTGGTGCTGGCTGAACCAACGCCCGCGCAAGGTGGCAAGCATGCCCATGGCTTCGATGGTGTCGGCATTGCGCAGGTTAGCGGTGGCCTGCTGGCTGGTGCTGATAGACAGTTGGCTGGCCTGGGCCATCGGTGCCTGGCTGACATGGTGATTGATCCACGCCAGGGCAATCAAAATCACCGCACCGCCCAGGGCCAGCATGCCGAGCCAGGGATGGAACAGGAAGATCACCAGCAGGTACACCGGGAACCACGGCGCATCAAAAAACGCGAACAACGCCTGGCCGGTCGCAAACTGGCGCAGTGTGGTCAGGTCATGCAGCGCCTGCCCCGCCGCCTGCCCCGACGCCTGGCTGCCGCCCTTGAGTTGCGCCTCGAACGCGGCGTCGTATACGCGCTGGTTCAAGCGCATGTCCATCTGCGTGCCGAGGCGGATCACCACCTGGCTGCGCACCCACTCCAACGCGCCCATCAGCCCGAACAGGCCGAGGATCATCAGCGTCAGCATCAACAGGGTCATCTGATTGCCGGAGGCGAGCACCCGGTCATACACCTGCAACATGTACAGCGCCGGGGCGAGCATCAGCAGGTTGATCACCGCCGAGAACAGGCCGATGTTGAAGAAGCCACTTTTATAGGCCGTGAGGGCGGCCAGGGTTTCGTTGCCGGCGTGGCGCATCTGGAGGTTCTCGTGGGGTTGAGCGTGCAGCGTCGCCGCGTTGACAGGCGATACGACGCTGCGCAGAATTCGGCACCGCCGTCGCCGGAAGAGTTAGAAGGCTTGGGCGACGGCGGTGTGTCATGCGGCGAATGGGAGAGCGATCTTCCATTCGCTTTTTTCCTGCAGCAGCCGGCTCAGGCGGCGAGTGCCCAGTCCTGGGCCACGTCTTGCACACCCACCAGGGCAACGTCGCTGGACACTGCGCTGGCGTGTGCCGCCAGGCCCGCAGACACTTCGTCGAAGGTGCTGGCAGTGGACAGGCCAAAGTCGTCGAGCAGGTTGTTGAGTACGGTTTCCAGCGCGGCGGTATTGCCCTGCATCAAGCCGTAGATCACGCTTTGGACCTCGTTGCCCGCCCGGCCTGCACCCTCGGCGGCGCTCAGGTCGAGGCCGTTGAACGCGACTTTGAAGTCGCTCAGGCTGAAGTCGCTGCCACTGCCGCCGCCCAGGCCTGTGCCCAGTTGCACATTATCCAGGTCGCCCCACAGGTAGTGGTTCAGGTTGCTGCTGGCGGGCAGCGACGGGTTGAACACATAGTGCAGGCCATTGCTGGTGTCGCTGTCGGCGATGAACGCGTACTCGGAGTTGTTGGCGCCGTGGGTCGAATACTGATCGCCGCTGAGGGTGCCGTTGCTGAAACCACCCGTGTTACTGGTGCCGTGACCTGCGGTGTTGAACCCCACCGCCCAGGCACTCAGGTAGTCCGATACCGACAGAGAACCCAGGCCCGAATCGTAGCTAACAGAAATAGTCATCACTGAACCTCGTTAAACAACGTTTTTGATGAACACGCCGGTGCGGCGTGCCTTTTTGCCCACCCATGGGCAAAACCGTTAATCAGCTGCCTGCGCACGCCGATCAGAATTTGTATTCCAACATTCCGCTCAGGGTTCGCCCGCGTGCCAGGCTGAGGTTATTGGCGTCGCCCATGGCAACGAAATAAGCTTCATCGGTGGCGTTTTCCAACGCCAGGGCAATGTTCAGTTGATCCGTCATCCAGTAACTGGCGTACAGGTCATAGAGCGTGTACTTGGGCCACATCGCCTGATCCATCAGTTCGTAGCCCTGCTGATTGAGGTTTTCGCCGTTGCCCGAGCTGTAGCGCACACGCACACCGGTATCCAGGCGTTTTTCCAGAAAGCGCGCACCCAGCGTCAGCGAGCCGCGATCGGCAGGCATGTACGTGGCGTTACCCATGATTCGCCCGCAGCTTTCCTGGTTGTTGGCGACGTCGTCATCCAGCACTTCATAAGTGGTGACCGGCCGTATGCTGATGCGCCCATCCGGCAGTGTGAAACGCTCCAGGCGCGTGGTTCTGGGCCCGGTGGTCTTGGCGCCGCCCATGTAGTAGTTCTTCGAGCAGAACTCATTGCTGCCGATCATGTGGGTGTAGCTGAGGTTGGCGTATGCGCGCCCCATGTCGTAATTGAGCTGGTATTCGACCCCGCGAAAGCGCGTCGGGTTGGTGTTATTGACGTACGCCATGGTCCCGAGAAATCCACCCACCTGGGTTTCCGGCAAGCTGACGCTGGTGTTGAGGAAAGAGAAGTTTTCAATCCGGGTATCGAAGTAAGCCACTTTCATGCCGAGGCGATCGTCACTGAAGAACAAGCCTTCCTTGAAGACATTCATGCCCACTTCCCAATCCCGCGATTCTTCAGGCTTGAGGTACGGGTTGGGGAAGACGCGCTCTCCCGAACCGCCGCCATGGGGGCGGCCGGTCATGAAGGTTTCGGTGACCGCCGGTGGCCGCCAGCCCTTGCCCCAACGGGTATAGAGTTGCAGCCAGTCCACGCCCGGTTTCACCGCGAGACCGAAGGTGGGGGAAAACTGGCCTTCTTCCCGGTCAACCTCAATCACTTCCGCGACACGCCTGGCGCCGACGAGGCTGTTGTAGAAGCGATCACGCCGGTACAGCGTCATGCCGGTTTCGCCTTCAAGCCGATAGCGGTCATAACGCAGGCCCGCATCCAGGGTCAGCCAGCCGCCATATTCGTACTGCGCGTTGTTGAACAGGCTGGCGATGGTGCGTTTGCCTCCTGGAGTACTGCCCTCTGCGTAAGGCAACAAGCCCAGGTTGTTGGTGGCTTCAACTTTGTTGGTGCGTGGCTTGAACTCGTCCTGATACAGCTCCACACCGTAATTCCAGGTGACATGCCCTCGCTCGCCGAAATCAAACCGCGAGGTGTTGTCACCCTGCAGGCCCCAGGTGTCGGTCTGGAAGTGATCGGTGTAGGCACCGATGTAGTTACCGGTGCCTGGCGACGACTGGTTGGGGCTATTGCCGCGATCCATCTGGGTGGTGACGTAATAGAGCTTGGCCTTGAGATCGATCAGCGCGTTGGCCGGGCTGTAGCTGTAGTCCAGCGCAATGTTTTTCGCATTGAGATTGTTTTTGCTGGTGCGCACGTAATAGGTGCTCTGAAGGTCATCGGCGATATAGCCCCAGGCATCGTTACTGTCGGTGTCGCTTTCCAGGTAGCTCAACTGCACACGCTGGTCGTTGGGCAAGTTCAGGCCGAACTTGACGATCTGCGAGCGGGTCACGCTGCCGGTGTCACCGACTTCGCTGTTCAACCAGTCGTCGAAGGCCGCCGGGGCGTACTTTCGGGCCCGCAGGTTGGTGCCCAGGTTGTCGTCGTTGTGCTTGCCGGCGCGGTAGTTGCCAAAATGCCGCTCGCTGTAGCCCAGCAACACATCGCCGCGCTCATCGCCAAAGGCGAATACGCCGCTGCCGTTGAAGTCGGTGCCGTTGCCCAGCTCGCCGATGCCGCTGCCGGCACGCAGGCGGCCGCCGTACTCCTTGCCGTCTTTGAGAAACTCACTGGCATCCAAAGTCTTGAACGAGGCAATTCCGCCCAACACCGCTGCCCCGCCCTGCCCCGACTGGCTGCCCTTGTCGATCTCGATGCTGGAGATGAACTCCGGGTCGATCAGCATGGTGCCGTTGCGTTGCTGGTGGCCATTGACGTTGAAGTTCTGGCGCATGCCGTCGATGTTCATGTTCACGCGGCCGTAGTCCTGCACGCCGCGAATGTTCACCGAGAGGCCAGGGTCGCGCTGGTTCACGGCGGTGTAGACGCCGGCGGTTTCTTCAAGCATGTCGGCGGCGTGACGGGGCGGGCGTTTATCGATCATGTCACGGCTGATCACGGCCACGGACTTTGGGGTCTGGTACACCCAGTCGCTGGCCTGGCCGTTGGTGTTGCCGGTGATGGTGGTGGTGCCAACGGTCATGGCGCCGTCGTGATCATCGCTGACGCGGTTGAGGGTCACCTGGCGCTCGCTGGTAAAGCGATATTCCACCGGCGCGGCACCGAGCAAACGGCCCAGGCCTTCCTGAACGCTGAAGCTGCCTTTGAGCGCGGTGCTGCTCAAACCTTGCAGGCGCGGGCTGTCGAACAGCACCTGCAAACCGGCCTGGTCGGCAAAGGCCAATACGGCACTGCCCAAGGACTGCGCAGGAATATCGAACGTCAGCACGGCGGGCTGGGCCGCGCCCACTTGAGGCGCCGCCGCATACACGGGTGCCGTTGCGGCGAACAGGCCCAAGTGGATGGCCAGGGCTAACCGGCTACCGGTGATACGCCCCTTGGTGAGTGCTGACATTTCTGGCTTTCCCTACGCTGATCGTATTTTTGTTTATGCGAATGCTTCTCACATAGCAAGACGTACGAGGCGCAGGAAGTCAGTAAGGTTTTTTTAAAAGTTTTTGTGCGAGGGGTTTCAAGCGGGTGAGAGCGCGACTCCCACCGGGTCATCAGTAGATGAGGCTGAGGCCTGCCAGGTCCAATCGTTGCACCTGGAGTTCCCGAGTCAGGGTGCCGAGGGCCGTGTCGAGCATGTCGAGGCGGAACACACCGCTGACTTCACGCTCGCCCAGGTCGGAATGGGTCAACACCACCTGGCCGGGCCGGTAGCGGTTGAGTTGTTCAATGACCTTGGCCAGCGGCTGGCGATCAAAGATCAACACGCCGCGCCGCCAACTGGTGGCACGGTCGACATCAAATTGATCCAGCGGCACGATGCCCTGTTCGGGGCTGAAGCGCGCGGCCTGGCCCTGCTTGAGCACATGATCGCTCGGGCCGTTTTTCGGTGTGGCGTGCAGGGAGACTTCAACGCTGTGTTGCAACACGCCGACCCAGCCATGGCGGTCGTCCTCGCGCTGCACCACAAACCGCGTGCCCAACGCCTGCGTCTGCCCGCCGGCGCTCTGCACCACGAAAGGCCGGGTTTCCTTACCCACCATCGGCGCCACGTCAAAAATCGCCGAACCCTGGATCAGGCTGATGCGCCGCTGCACGCCGTCGTAGTCCAGGCGGATGGCGCTGGCGGAATCCAGCTCCACCGTGCTGCCATCGGCCAGGTGCACGGTGCGCACTTCACCTTTTTGGGTGACGTAATCGGCCTGCATGCGCAGCCAGGCGTCCGGCCCGCGCACCCAGCCCACGCCGGCCACCACCACAACCAGCGCCACCGCTGCCGCACGTTGCCACGGCCTGCGTCGCGGGGTTCGGCGCACCGGCGGCATCGCCGACGACGGACGCTGGCGATGCGCCGGTTCGTCCTTATGCACCTCGCCCAACGCCGCCCAGGTCCGCTCGGCATAACGCAACGCCCCTTCATGGCGGCTGTCGCAGGCGATCCACTGGCGCAGCTCGGCCTGCTCCTGGTCGGTCAGGGCACCGGCGTGCAGGCGCACCGCCCAATCGGCGGCCGCCTCGGTAATGCTGTGCTGCTGCGGACCCTGGCTATTCACGTGTGAATCTCGAATTTTTCGTTATATAACGCTGTGACGTCTGACCTGGCAATTTTCCGTAATTCATTCGTCGGATGGCGTCACCTCACCGTCCTGCAAGCGCTGCATCACGTACGCCAATGCCTTGGCCAGGTGCTTTTGCACGGAACTGTCGGAGATGTCCAGGTGCCGGGCAACCTGGGCGTGGGTCATGCCCTCTATACGGTTCAGACGGAAGATCTGCTGGGTTCGTTCCGGCAACTGCGCCAATGCCTGCTTCAACGCCTGCCGCTGTTGCTGCGCCATTGCCTGAGCCTCCAACCCGGCCACGTCATCTTCAATCTCGGCCAACGCCTCATGGGGCACGGAATCGGTCTTGCGCCGTGCTTCCTGGCGAATATGGTCGATCAGCAGATTGCTCGCCGTTCGATAGAGATAGCCCTGGGAATTGTCGATGCGCTCGCCGGCCGGTTTTTCCGCCAGGCGCAGGAAACTCTCCTGCACCAGGTCGGCCGCCAACTGCGGGTCCCGTACCTTGCGGGCCAGATACCCGCGCAGGGTATCGGCGTGCTTGAGAAACAGGCCCTTGAGATCCACGTCCGACAAACCGACTCCCTGGAATGTAAAGGAAACACGCGGGCATCTTAAGCGTTGTCGAGAATGATTTTCAATTGATATCTAATCTGATTCCGCCGTAGGACACGCCTGATTAAAAGTTCGGTAATCGAACACATCCGTTGTCATCAATTGACCAAATTAACTAACCAGTACATTTTATCCACACAACGAACAAGAACTGTGGAGATCCCCCCAATGCCGCCTATCGTGCTGGTGCTCAACGGCCCCAACCTCAACCTGCTCGGCACCCGCGAGCCTGCCACCTATGGCCACGAAACCCTGGCCGACGTCGCCGCCCTGTGCGGACGCAGCGCGGACAAGCTCGGGCTGAAAATCGAATTTCGCCAGACCAACCACGAAGGCGAACTGCTGGACTGGATCCACAGCGCCCGTAATCGTTGCGCCGGTATCGTGATCAACCCGGCGGCCTGGACCCACACCTCGGTGGCGATTCGTGACGCGCTGGTGGCCAGTGAAGTGCCAGTGATCGAAGTGCATTTATCCAACGTGCATGCCCGTGAAGCGTTTCGTCATCACTCCTTTGTGTCGCCCATCGCCAAAGCGGTGCTCGCCGGGTTTGGCAGCCACGGCTATCACCTGGCACTGGAGCACTTCAGCCAGTTGCTGAAAGGATCGGCTCAATGAAACCGCGCATCCTCGCTGGCCTGATCGGCGCCGGTATCCAGGCTTCCCGCACCCCCGCCCTGCATGAGCAGGAAGGCGACGCTCAAGGGCTGCGGTACTTGTATCGCCTGATTGACCTTGAGCCCCTGCACCTGGACATCAACGCCCTGCCCGATCTGCTGGACGCTGCGGAGTTGATGCACTTCACCGGGCTGAACATTACCTACCCGTGCAAGCAGGCGATCCTACCGTTGCTCGATGAACTGTCCGACGAAGCCAGGGGCATCGGCGCGGTGAATACGGTGGTGTTCAAGAACGGTAAACGCATTGGCCACAACACCGATTGCCTGGGCTTCGCCGAAGGTTTCCGGCGCAACCTGAATGATGTACCGCGCCAGCGCGTGGTGCAGATGGGCGCCGGTGGTGCGGGCGCCGCGGTAGCGCATGCGTTATTGGCAGAAGGTGTGGAGCACATGAGTATTTTCGACGTAGACGTCAGCCGCGCCCGCGACCTTGTGGATAACCTCGCCCAGCGTTTCGGCAATGGCCGTGCACAAGTGGGTCAGGATTTGGAAAACGCGATGGCCGAGGCCGATGGCCTGGTCAACACCACGCCGATGGGCATGGCCAAACTACCCGGCACTCCCGTACCTGCGGCACTGCTGAGAGCCGAACTATGGGTGGCTGAAATCGTGTATTTCCCGCTGGAAACCGAACTGCTGCGCGATGCCCGCGCCTTGGGTTGCCGCACACTGGATGGCGGCAACATGGCAGTGTTTCAGGCGGTGAAGGCGTTTGAGTTGTTCAGTGGCGAGGTGGCGGATGCACAGCGGATGCTGGCGCACTTCAAGAGCATGAATACCTGAAATGTGGGAGGGAGCTTGCCCCCGATGGCCATTGGTATCCATACAACTCTCAAAGGCTTACACATAACATTGTGGTGAGCGGGCTTGTTTGCCCTCCTACATTGGAATGCATTCCAATCGGGTCACTCAAGCCTGCAGATACCGCAACACCGACTCACAGATCATCTCGCGATGGCGCTGTTTAACCACGTCATCCGACAGTTCGATCTGAAAAATCTCACTGAACGTATGGCGGTTGGACACCCGGTAAAAGCTGAATGAGTTGATCAGCAAGTGCACATCCAGTGGTTCCAGGCCCTCACGGAACACGCCCATTTCCGCGCCCCGACGCAGGGTCGCGCCCAACCCCTCAAGGATCTTGCTGTTCATCGCCTTGATCGTGTCGGTGCGTTTCACGTACTCGGCATTGTGGATATTTTCGATGCTGACGATCCGCACAAAGTCCACGTTCTGATCGTGGTGATCAAAGGTGAACTCCACCAGCCGCCGAATCGCCTCTCGCGGCTCCAGCTCGGTCAGGTTCATGCGCGTTTCGGTGTTGCGGATATCGCCGTAGAGCTTCTCCAATACCTCGACGTACAACTGCTCCTTACTGCCGAAGTAGTAATAGATCATGCGTTTGGAGGTGTGGATGCGTTCGGCGATGGCGTCCACGCGCGCGCCGGACAGGCCCTGTTGGACAAACTCCACAATGGCTTCCTGAAGGATGTTTTCGCGGGTCTTTTCCGGGTTGTTCTTACGACTCTTGCGCGGTGCGGCTTGCACCTCGGGGAGTTCGGGACTTGAGGTCATGGTGCGCTCACGGCCATTTTTATTGTGCAGGCCGCGATTATGGGCCTCGGTGCTCCCCGAAGGAAGCACCCGACACCCCCTTATAAACGTGCCTGGCGCACCGCACCGCTGCGGGACTTGGCCATTGCCGCCAGACGCACCGCCACGTTGGCCGCGCCGTAGCCGGCATAGCCATTCTTGCGCTGGATGATCTCGAAGAAAAACCGCCCCTCGAAGGGTTCGGTGTACACATGAAACAACTCACCGCCCTGGGCGTCGCGGTCGTACAACACGTTGTAGTACGCCAGCTCGCTGAGGAACTCGTCGTCGAAATCGAAACGTGCGGCCAGGTCGTCGTAGTAGTTGAGCGGAATATCCAGCAGCGGCACGCCGGCCTCTTTGGCACGGCGCACTTCGGCGAAAATATCCGCACAGTCGAAGGCAATGTGGTGCACGCCGGAGCCCCGATAGCTCGATAGCGCGTGGGAAATGGCGGTATTGCGGTTTTCGGAGATGTTCAGCGGCAGGCGGATCGAGCTGCAACGGCTGCGCAAGGCGCGGCTTTTGACCAGGCCGTAAGGGTCGGGCAGCACCACTTCGTCATCGGCTTCAAAGTCCAGCAGGCTCTTGTAGAACAGCACCCAACTGTCGAGGCTGTCGGCCGGCAGGGCCATGGCCATATGGTCGATGCGCAGCAAACCGCCGGCGTCGGTCGAGGCAGTTTGCAGGTTGAAGTCGGTGTCATACAGCCCGCCTTCGCTTGGGTCCACCAGGTAGATCAGGCTGCCATCCGGTGCGCGCACGGCCGCCAGTTCCAGCTCGTTGGGGCCGACCAGGCCGCGATAGGGTTGGCCTTTATAGGCGACCGCTCGCTCCAGGGCCTTGGCGCTGTCCTTGACCCGGATCGCCGTGGCGCACAAGGACGGACCATGGGCTTCGAAAAAATTATGGGCGAAGGAATAGGGTTCGCAGTTGAGGATGAGGTTGATATCACCCTGACGCAGCAGGCTCACGCTCTTGGAGCGGTGCTGCCCGGCCTTGACGAACCCCAGGCGTTCCAGCCAGTTCGTCAGCTTGGCGCCGAGGTTTTCATCCACGGCAAATTCGAGGAACTCAATGCCGTCATACTCACTCGCCGCCGGGGTTTCGAAGAGGATATCGACCGGTGTGGCAGGCGCTTCTTCGGCCAGGCGCTGGCGGGTTTTCTCTTCCAGGTACAGCAGCGAACGCAGGCCATCGGCGGCATTGGCACGGGTTGGCGCAGCGCGGAAACCATCGTTGAAAATTTCCAGGGACAACGGCCCGGTATAGCCACTCTTGATGATCGGTGCCAGAAAGCCCGCCAGATCAAACTCGCCCTGGCCGGGGAAACAACGGAAATGCCGGCTCCACTCCAACACGTCCATGGCCAGGATCGGCGCGTCGGCCATTTGCACGAAGAAGATCTTGTCGCCGGGGATCTCGGCAATGGCACTTGGGTCGCCCTTGAGCGACAGGGTATGGAAGCTGTCGAGCAACACGCCGAGGCTTGGGTGATCGACCTGACGCACCAGGTTCCACACGTGTTGCCAGGTGTTCACGTGCTTGCCCCAGGCCAGCGCTTCATAACCGATGCGCAAGCCGCGACGGCCGGCATGTTCGGCCAGCAGGCTAAGGTCATCGAGCAAAATCTGTTGATCGCCGACGCAATCGGCCGAGGCATTACTGCACACCAGCACCAGGTCGGTGCCCAGTTCCTGCATCAGGTCGAATTTGCGCTCGGCCCGCTCCAGGTTGCGCGCCAGGCGGTCGCGGCGGCAGCCTTCAAAGTCACGAAAGGGCTGAAACAAGGTGATGGCAATGCCGAGATCGGCGCACATCTGCCTAACTTCACGGGGGCTGCCATCGTAATACAACAGGTCGTTCTCGAAGATCTCAACCCCGTCGAACCCGGCGGCGGCAATGGCTTCGAGTTTTTCCGGCAGGGTGCCGCTCAATGAAACGGTGGCAATGGAACGTTGCATGGACGACTCCCGGCAATTGTTGTTTGTGGCAAATTATTCGCCCCCAGCCTACACGCAGCAATTAAAATGTACGAACCGGTTAGTTTTTGGTGCGATTATCGAACACTAAGCCTCTTTGGCGAATTGACGATTTTTTAGCCGCTGCGCACCATCGATCCCGCTACAAACGTTTACAAAAGACCCAGAACACACCATAAAAATTTCAAAAAACGGGTACAACCACATGCCTTCGCAAAACTCCGCCCTGGCCTCGCGCCCCGGCACCCCGCACGCCGGCATCGGCGACAAGATCCGCGGCGCCATGGCCGTCGGTAAAACCCGCTGGGGCATGTTGGCCCTGGTGTTCTTCGCCACCACCCTCAATTACATCGACCGCGCCGCCCTCGGTGTCATGCAACCGATCCTCGCCAAAGAGATGAGCTGGACGGCGATGGACTACGCCAACATCAACTTCTGGTTCCAGGTGGGCTACGCAATTGGCTTTGTGTTGCAAGGCCGCTTGATCGACAAAGTCGGCGTGAAGCGCGTGTTCTTCTGCGCGGTACTGCTCTGGAGCCTGGCCACCGGCGCCCACGGCCTGGCGACCTCGGCCGTCGGCTTTATGGTCTGCCGTTTTATCCTCGGGCTGACCGAAGCCGCCAACTACCCGGCTTGCGTCAAGACCACGCGGTTATGGTTCCCTGCGGGTGAACGTGCAGTGGCCACCGGGATCTTCAACGCCGGCACCAACGTGGGCGCCATGATGACGCCGATGTTGCTGCCGCTGATTCTGCATGTGTGGGGCTGGCAGGCTGCCTTCCTGTGCATGGCGTCGCTGGGCGCGATCTGGCTGGTGTTCTGGGGTTTGAAGTACTACAACCCGGAAGATCATCCGAGCGTTAAACAATCCGAATTGGACTACGTGCAACGGGAAGTCGAGCCGCAACAGCCTGGCGTGCCGTTCAGCCGTATCCTGCGCATGCGCGGCACCTGGGCTTTTGCGATTGCCTACGCGCTGACCGCGCCGGTGTTCTGGTTCTACCTGTATTGGCTGCCGCCGTTTTTGAACCAGCAATACAACCTGGGCATCAACGTGACCCAGATGGGCATCCCGCTGATCATCATCTACCTGACCGCCGACTTCGGCAGCGTGGGCGGGGGCATCCTGTCGTCATTCCTGATCGGCCGCGGGATGAACTCGATCAAGGCGCGGTTGCTGTCGATGCTGCTGTTTGCCTGCTGCATCGTCGGCGTGATCATGGCGGCCGGTTCCAGCGAATTGTGGGTCGCGGTATTTGCCATCTCCCTGGCCATCGGCGCGCACCAGGCCTGGACCGCGAATATCTGGAGCCTGGTGATGGACTACACGCCCAAGCACATGATGAGCACCGTGTTCGGCTTCGGCGGCATGTGCGCGGCCATCGGCGGCATGTTCATGACCCAGATCGTCGGCCATATCCTCACCGTGACCAACAACAACTACACCGTGTTGTTCACCTTGATCCCGGCGATGTACTTCATTGCGCTGACCTGGATGTACTTCATGGCGCCGCGCAGGATTCCTACCGTAGACGTCTGAGCCATCCCCTGACCTATCGACGCCGCTGCTGCCAGGCAGCGGCCAACCCGCTCATGCAGATCACCCCGATACCGACCACCGTGGTCATATCGGGGGTATGACTGAACACCAGCCAACCCAACAACCCCGCAAACACGATCTGGCAATAGCCGAACGGCGCCAGCAAGGCCGGCGCCGCAAAGCGGAACGCCTGGGTCAGCATCAGGTGCGCGGTCATCCCGCACGTGCCCAGCGCCAGCATCATCACCCCGTGCCACAGCGTAGGGATCTGCCAGAAGAACGGCACCATTGCGCTCATCACCAAGGTATTGCACAGCCCGGCGAAGAAATTGCTGGTGGTCGGTGTGTCGTACTGGCTGAGGATGCGGGTGAGCAACTGGTAGAAGCAAAAAAACAGCGCCGAGCACAGCGGCAGCAACACCGCCGGGGTGAAGAGTTCACCGCCGGGATGGATGATCACCAGCACGCCGACAAACCCGCAGATCACTGCCAGCCACTGGCCACGCGTGACGTGCTCACCCAGCAGCGGCAACGACAGCGCGGTTACCAGGATCGGCGCCAGGAAGTTCACCGCCGTGGCTTCCGCCAATGGGATGTAATGCAGCGCCGAGGTAAAAAACAGGCTGGTGCCCAACAGGCACAGGGCCCGCACCATCTGCATGCCGGGCCGCTTGCTGCGCAGCACGCGCAGCCCCGATTGCGGCAGGAAAATCCCGGCCATCAACAAGGTGTGCACCACGTAGCGCGCCCACACCACCATCACAATCGGGTAGAACCCGGCCAGGTATTTGGACAAGGCGTCGTGGCTGGAGAACAGGAACGTCGCCGCCACAATCAGCACAATGCCTTTGAAGGGATGGTTGACGCCGGACAGCGGGGTACTGACAGTCATGGAATTCTCTTGCGTGGCGGACGGAACACCGAGCACTGAACGAAATAGCGCTCAACCCGGTAATCTAGCAGCCGGGTCGGAGTCTGCCCCAAGAGCATAACCAAACACCGGGCGAACAGCGCACTAAATCATGGGAATCGAGTCCAACCCTGCACGTTCGCCCCCGTGCTGCACACTTTTTAACCAAGGCCTGCTGCTATGAAAAAAACCCTCTTTGCTCTTTCCACCCTTGCCCTGCTCACCGCCTGCAACCAACAAGCCCAGGACGCACCTAAACCCGCACCCGCCTCCGTGCAGGCCACCCTGGTGCCGGAGACGCCACCGACCGACAAATGGGTCGGCAAGTGGATCGGCGTCGAAGGCCTGAACCTGACCATCGCCAAGGACGACGCCATCGGCCGTGGTCACTACGTGCTCACCATGCAATACGGCCTGGATGCGGACGATTCCGGCACCTTCAAGGGTGAGGCCTCCGAAGACGGCATCGCTTTCACCCGCCCGGACGGCCCGCAATTACTGCGTGCCGGCGACGGTGAAGCCACTGGTTTGAAATGGCTGGCAGATAAAAAAGACTGCCTGATCGTCGACACCGGCGAAGGGTATTGCCGCTAATACCGGCCATACTCAACCCACATCTTTGTAGGACCGTTCATCAAGAGGATTGCCCCCATGCTATGGAAAAAAGGCCGACGCAGCGACAACGTGGTGGATGCCCGCGATGACAGTGGCGGCGGCGGTGGCGGCATGCGCTTTGGCGGTGGCAAGGGCCTGAGTCTGACGGCGATTGTGCTGATCGTCGGCATTGGCTGGCTGACCGGCCAGGACCCGATGCAGATCCTCGGCCAATTGACCGGCCAGATGGAACAGGCACCGTCGGTCAGCACGCAGTCGCGCCAGGCGCCACCGGCCAATGATGAACAGGCCGATTTCGTCCGCGCCGTGCTCGGCGATACCGAAGACACCTGGGGCCAGGTGTTCCAGGAAAACGGCCTGACCTACAAGAACCCGAAACTGATCCTGTTCCGTGGCCGGGTCAATTCCGCCTGTGGCGGTGCCACCTCGGCCAGCGGTCCGTTCTATTGCCCGGCGGACCAGCAGGTCTATCTGGACCTGGATTTCTTCCGGGAAATGTCCCAACGCTTCCAGGCCGCCGGCGATTTCGCCCAGGCCTACGTGATCGCCCACGAAGTTGGGCACCATGTGCAGACGTTGCTCGGGATTTCCTCGAAGATCCAGGCCGCACGCCAACAGGGCCGGCAGATGCAAGGCGACGGCGGCCTGCTGGTACGCCAGGAACTGCAAGCCGACTGTTTTGCCGGCGTGTGGGCCAACCGTGCGCAAAAACGCCTGAACTGGCTGGAGCCCGGCGACATTGAAGAAGCCCTGAACGCCGCCAACGCCATCGGCGATGACCGTTTGCAGCAACAGGGTCAGGGCCGCGTGGTGCCGGACTCGTTTACCCACGGCACGTCGGCACAGCGGGTTCGCTGGTTCAAGACGGGCTTCGCCCAGGGCCAGATCACACAGTGCGACACCTTCACCGCCAAGAGTCTTTAAATGAATAAACGATTGGGTTTGCTGATGGGTCTAGTCGTGTCGTGCTCCGCCCTGGCGGCGGAACACGGCGTCAAAATCGTCAGCCCTGATCGTTTCCACCTGGACGCCGGCGACCTCAGCCTCGGCGTAAGCCAGGACTGGCGCCAGCCGCTGCCGAACGTCTCCCGCGTGTTGATCATCGTGCATGGCCGGCTGCGCAATGCGCAGACCTACCTGCAAAGTGGTGTCGATGCCGCCGAGCATGCAGGTGTGGACGCGAACACGCTGGTGATTGCGCCGCAGTTTCTGAATGCTTCTGATGTGAAGCGCAACCATTTGGACGGGCAAGTCCTGCGCTGGAATGGCAACGACTGGATGGCCGGCGAGCCTTCCACCGGTCCCGGCCAGGTCAGCTCGTACGGCGCCCTCGACCAGATCATCAAGCACCTGGGCAACCGCACACTGTTTCCGGCCTTGAAGGACATCGTCGTCGCTGGTCATTCCGGCGGTGGCCAAGTGGTGCAGCGCTTCGCCCTCACGGGCCATGATCATCCCACCCTGCAAAACGAAGGTATCCGCCTGCGGTATGTGGTGGCCAATCCTTCGTCCTACGCCTACTTCAGCCCGCAGCGGCCAGTGCCGTTCGACACCGCCAACTGCCCCGGTTTCAACGACTGGAAATACGGTCTGCAACACCTGCCGGCTTATGCCAAGGGCCAGAGCGCCGAACAGCTGGAACAGGCCTATGTGTCACGGGACATCACCTACCTGCTGGGCCAGCAAGACACCGACCCGAACCACCCGGCGCTGGATAAAAGCTGTGAGGCCGAGACGCAGGGCGCGTATCGACTGATACGTGGGCACAACTATTTTTACTACCTCAAGCAACGTCATCCGCAGTTGCGCCAGACGCTGGTAGAAGTGCCAGGGGTTGGGCATAACGGGGACGGGATGTTTACGTCGCCCGAGGGGCAAAAGGTGTTGTTTACTCAGTAATACCTGAAGAAACTGGCTCAAAATGTCTGGACTGGATCATTTGCCGCAAGACCGCGCAATCCTGCGCATGCCAATCCGCCAACTCCGGCCACGGGTTCTCCGGCAGGTTAACCAACACCGTCTTGGTCCCCGCCGCCCGGCCGCAATCCAGGTCAAACCGATAATCCCCCACCATCACCATCGCGCTCGGCGACACATCCCAGGCCGCCGCCAGCTTCAGCAGGCCGCCTGGATCCGGCTTGGGTGGCGCGTCATCACGGCCCAGCACATCTTCAATGGCGAAACAGTCCGCCAGGCCAATCGCTTGCAGCGTCACATGAGCCAGCTCTTGGGCATTACGGGTCAGGATGCCCAGGCGATAACCGCGCCCGGCCAACTCGCGCACCAGCTCCACCGCGCCTTCAGCGGCGACCGAACCCAGCGCCAACTCGCGCTCGTGCTCCAGCAACCACGCATGTTTGGCCGCCGCGATATCCGCCGGCAACGCCGCCAGGTGCGTGAGGATGTCGTCCTCGGGCGGGATTTCCAGTGCCACGCGAATGGCCGCAAAGTCATGCACGGCCACGGTGAGGGTGCCGTCCATGTCGAACACCCAGTGCTTAACGTTGCTCAGGCTCATGCCCAGTCCTTGCGGTGGCGGATCAAGCCTTCCTGGGTCACCGAGGCCACCAGTTGCCCGGCGCGGTTGTACACGCTGCCACGGGAGAACCCACGGGAATTGCCGGCCCAAGGGCTGTCCATGGCGTAGAGCAACCAGTCGTCGGCACGCAGGTCGGCGTGGAACCACAGCGCGTGGTCAAGGCTGGCGACCTGCATGTCTTTCTGCCACACGGTCTTGCCATGGGGCAGCAGCGAAGTGGTCAGCAGGCCGAAGTCCGAGGCGTAGGCCAGCAGGTATTTATGCAGCGCCGGTGTGTCGGCCAAAGCACCGTCGGCACGAAACCATACGTACTTGACCGGATCGGACGGCTGCGGGTTGAACGGGTCTTTTTCGGTGACCGGGCGCACTTCAATCGGCTTGGGGCACAGCAGCTTCTCGCGCATGTGCTCGGGGATCAGATGCGCGCGCTGCTGGGTCAGCTCCAGTTCCGAAGGCAGGTTTTCCGGGCCGACCACCACGGGCATGGTGGTCTGGTGCTCGAAGCCTTCTTCGTCGTACTGGAACGAGGTGGTGCAGGTAAAAATCGGGTGGCCCTTCTGGATCGCGGTCACGCGGCGCGTGCTGAAACTGCCGCCATCACGCACGCGGTCGACCGAATACACCACCGGCAATGCGGCATCGCCGGGGCGCAGGAAATAACCGTGCAGGGAATGCACGTGGCGCGCTTCTTCAACGGTCTGGCTGGCGGCCGACAGCGACTGGCCGAGCACCTGGCCGCCGAACAGTTGGCGAAAACCCAGGTCCTGGCTGCGGCCGCGAAAGAGGTTTTCCTCGATCGGCTCCAGGGTCAGCAGGTTCACCAGATCTTCCAATACTTGGCTCATAGAGCAACTCCTACAATCTATGGGGCATTCCGGGCTGCTATCCGTGCAGCGTGTCCAACCATTGGGCGCGGGTGATGCGGTACAAAACATGTGGGCGCAGCGGGTCATCGGCTGCGACCTTGGGGTGTTCAAAATCGGCCTGGGGATCGTAATGCATACCGATGGCCTGCATGACTTTTTGTGATGGCAGATTGGCTTCGGTGGTGAAGGCGACGATTTCATCCAATTGCAAACGGTCGAACCCACAGCGCAGCGCGGTCCACGCCGCCTCGCTGGCATAACCCAGGCCCCAATGCTCACGGGCCAGGCGCCAGCCGATTTCCACTGCTGGGGTAAACCCCGCCTCAAAGCCGACATGCTGCAGCCCGGTCAGGCCGATGAAGGCGCCGGTATCTTTGCGTTGCAACGCCCAGAAACCAAAGCCGTACTCGGCAAAATGGCCGCGAATCCGCCCGATCAGCGCGGCGCTTTCCAGATGGCTCAGCCTGGCCGGGAAATAGCGCATCACCTGCGGGTCAGCGCACATGCGCGCAAAGTCCGGCAGGTCCGTGTCGCGCCATTGGCGCATCACCAGACGTGCACTTTCCAATTCGAGTATCGGCTCCATGGGTCCCCTCCCCTTGCCATGTGCGTGAGTGTACAGCGCTGGTAAGATCCTTCGCAGGTTCCCGTCAGAAAATCCCATGCCTTTGCCATTGATCTACCACGATGACTACAGCCCTGAGTTCCCGGCGGACCACCGGTTCCCCATGGACAAATTCCGCCTGTTGCGCGACCACCTGGTGTCCACGGGGCTGACCGAAGACAGCCTGTTGCTGCGCCCCGAGCTATGCCCACCGGAGATCCTGGCCCTGGCCCATGAACCTGGGTATATCGAACGCTACATGAGCGGCGAATTGTCCCGCGAAGATCAACGTCGCCTCGGCCTGCCCTGGAGTGAAGACCTGGCCCGGCGCACGGTGCGGGCGGTAGGCGGTTCGATCCTGGCGGCGGAGCAAGCGCTGGAGCACGGCCTCGCCTGTCACCTGGCAGGCGGCACCCACCACGCCCATTACGACTATCCGGCGGGCTTTTGCATCTTCAATGACCTGGCGGTGATCAGCCATTACCTGCTGGCCAGCGGCCGAGTGAACCGCGTATTGATCTTCGACTGCGACGTTCACCAGGGCGATGGCACCGCACGCATCCTGCATGACACGCCGGATGCCATCACCGTGTCGTTGCACTGCGAAAAGAACTTCCCGGCGCGCAAGGCCCAGAGCGACTGGGACATCCCGCTGCCCATGGGCATGGGCGATGCCGATTACCTGCGCGTAGTCGACGACGCCCTCAATTACCTGCTGCCGCTCTACCAGCCCGACCTGGTGCTCTACGACGCTGGCGTCGATGTGCATAAGGATGACGCCCTCGGTTACCTCAAGCTGACAGACGAAGGCGTAGCCGCCCGCGATGAAAGCGTGATGCGCCACTGCCTGGGCCGGGACATACCGTTAATGGGCGTGATCGGCGGCGGCTACAGCAAAGACCGCCCGGCCCTCGCTCGCCGCCACGGCATCCTGCACCACAGTGCACAACGGGTGTGGACGTCATCAGGTTGTCATTGAGTGGTGGGTGTTACCCACAATGGCTGTGGAGCGGCCTGTGGATAACTTGAGCGTAAGCGGCTGAAAGCCAGAAGCCATAAGGCCCGTAGGAAAGTGTACGTTTTTTGATCAGGCAGTTAGGCCGACGTCGGGTAGAATGCTCGGCCTATTCACGTCACCGTAGCCCTGCCCATGCCTCAGACCGTACCTCACCACGTCACCATTATCGGCGGCGGCCCTGCCGGGCTGATGGCCGCCGAAGTCTTGAGTCAAGCCGGGGTGCGCGTAGATCTGTACGACGGCATGCCGTCCGTGGGGCGAAAATTCCTGCTGGCGGGTGTGGGCGGTATGAACATCACCCACTCCGAGGCTTACCCGGCCTTCCTTTCGCGCTACGCCGAACGTGCACCGCAGATGGCGCCGTTGCTGCGTGGGTTTGGTGCCGACGGCTTGTGCGAATGGATTCATGGCCTGGGTATCGAGACCTTTGTCGGCACCTCCGGCCGGGTGTTTCCTACAGACATGAAAGCTGCTCCCTTGCTGCGTGCCTGGCTCAAGCGCCTGCGCGAACAAGGCGTGGTTATCCACACCCGGCATCGCTGGACCGGCTGGAATGCCGAGGGCGATTTACTTATCCACAGCCCGGAAGGTGAGAAGGTTGTCCACAGCGACGCCGTGCTGTTGGCCCTTGGCGGCGGCAGCTGGTCGCGGCTGGGTTCCGACGGTGCGTGGCTCAATTTGCTGGAAGACAAAGGCGTGCCTTATGTGGCACTGCAGCCGAGCAACTGCGGCTTTGATGTGTCGGCCTGGAGCGAATTACTGGTCAGCAAATTCGCGGGCGCCCCGTTGAAAAACGTCGCCATTGGGCTGGGGGATGACAAACCCCGGCTCGGCGAATGTGTGATCACCGCCACCGGTATCGAGGGCAGCCTGATCTATGCGCTGTCGGCGCCGATCCGCGAGGCGATCAACCGCGGTGGCTCAGCCACGGTGCATATTGATCTGCTGCCGAGCAAGGCACTGGATAAGGTGCAGGCGGCGCTGGCCAAGCCACGCGGTTCACGCTCTATGAGCAAACATTTGCACAGTCAGTTGGGGCTGGATGGGGTCAAGGCGGCGCTGCTGCGTGAGTTGGCGCCAGCCGATCACTTCAATGATCCGGCGCAACTGGCGGTGGATATCAAGGCCTTGCCGTTGAGGCTGGTGAAGACGCGGCCCATTGATGAGGCCATCAGCACCGCTGGCGGCGTGCCGTTTGAGGCGTTGGATGAGCGACTGATGCTCAAGCAATTGCCGGGGGTGTTTTGTGCGGGGGAGATGCTGGATTGGGAAGCGCCGACGGGCGGGTATTTGCTGACGGGGTGTTTTGCCAGTGGCAGAGCGGCTGGGCGGGGGGTTTTGGAGTGGCTTGAGCGCTGAGATTTTTGCTTAGTTCAAAGCCCCCGATAGGCATAGCTATCTACACAACTCTCAAAGGCTTATACATAACTCTGTGGTGAGCGGGCTTGTCCCGCGCTGGGCTGCGCAGCAGCCCCAAAACCAGGCAACTTGGTTTTTCTGAAAAAACGCGGTGGC